>DAOVNE010000018.1 GCA_030630395.1 Candidatus Eiseniibacteriota bacterium | reverse complement strand
CCTGAGGTGTTCATCACGGCGAAGCGAAAATCGCCGACCCGGTAGGCGCCGGACAGCGTGGTGCCCTTCTCCGCGGCGATCGCCACGGCTCTCCCCACGGCCTCGGCCCTCGCAGACGGCGGCATCAGAGCCGTAGCCTCGGAGTAGGTGTCTGCCTCGGGCGCCCTCTCGGATTTCGGAAGCCCCGGAAAGTCGGGATCCTCAGGACCGGCCCGCGCGACCTCCGTTGCCTGCCTCACGGCCTCCGCAAGCGCGTCTGCCCCGAGCCGGTTCGTACTCGCAACACCGATGCGCTTGCCCACGGCCACCCGGACCGTCACGGTGCAGTCCTCTTCGCTCACATTCTGATGTATCACTGACCCGGTGAATCGTGTCAGCCTGCTCGTGCCGCAGCGTGCGACCAACTCGGTCTCGTCGGCGGGAGAACTCGCGAGCGTCTCATTCAGGAGCACGTCCAGTCGTGTCTTGTCGATCATCGCTTGCCTCCCACCTCGACGTTCCGGAAACGGGCCGGCGACACGCCATGTCCAACATGCGCAGCCTGCCCCGGTTCACCCTTGCCGCAACTGGGAATACCCCAGATGTGCCACTCCTCAGGACCGGCCACGGCATCGCATGCTCCCCAAAACTCAGGCGTGATGCCCGTGTAGACAGGGTTCTTCAGCATCCGTACCCGCTTGCCGTGTTTGATCTCCCACGCGATCTCGCAACCGAACTGAAAATTGACTCGCCTCTGATCGATGCTCCAGCTCTTGTTCGAGTCCACGAAGATGCCGTCCTCTGTGTCTGCGATGAGGTCTTCCAGGGAGCCCTCACCCGGCATGAGGTTGATGTTGGTCATCCTCACGAGCCGAATCCTGCTCCAACCGCTCGCCCTCATCGTGCCGTTGCTGCTGAGCCCGATCCGCGGAGCGGTCTCGCGACTCGTCAGATAACCCACGAAGATGCCCTCTCGCACGATGTCCGTCCGCTGTGCCGCCACTCCCTCATCGTCATATGCGAACGACCCCAACCCGCCAACGCATGTCGCATCCGCGACCAGGTTAACCACCTTCGAGCCGTACTTGAACGAGCCGAGCTTGTCCGTTGTCAGGAAGCTGGTCCCGGCGTACGATGCCTCCGTGCCAAACACCCGATCCAGCTCGATCGGGTGGCCACAGGATTCATGCACCTGGAGGGCGAGCTGCGTGCCGCCGATGATGAGTGTGGTATTCACCGCCGGACATTCGTCCGCATTTAGAAGCTCAAGCGCCTCTGCTCCGATGCGCTCGGCATTCTCTGCAAGGTGAAGTGAACGCGTGAACTCGAACCCCCGTGTTGCGTAGTCGCCACGGAAGCTCGCCGGGTAGGAGCGCGTCTGCCTCTCGCCGGCATCATCGATCGCGGTCGCTGAGATTCCACCGCCCGCCTCGATGATCGTCTGGTCAATCGAACTCCCCTCGGTGTCCACGAAAAGCTTCTCAGTCCTGAAGTTCATTGTCGATGCCGTGGCGAGCTTGACGCCCTTGGTCCGGCTCATTCCCTCACACGCCGATGACAGCATCTCGAGCTTCTCGGCGAGGGGGACCTCGAACGGATCCTCGCGGTACTCACTGGTGTAGGTGTCAACCGCCGGGGGTCTCTTGTCGAGTGTGATTCCAGGGTTGCCGACCGTCCCACTGGCGTTTGCGATCCTGAGCGCCTGCTCCGTGATCTCCGAGACCTTCTCCTTCGTCAGCTCAGAGCTTGATGCGAACCCCCACGCTCCTCCCTTGAGGACGCGGATTCCAAAACCCTCAGACTCTATCGTTGAGGCCGTCTCGAGTGTCCCGTTCTTCATCACGAGAATCTCACTCAAGCCCCGAACTCTCCTGGCGTCAGCGTAGTCGACGCCCCTCTGCCTGAGGTCGTCCATAGCTTGCTTCAAGAGATCCTTCACGCCTCTACCCCTCTCCTACCACTTGTCGCTGTCAAGGAAACGTTCCGTCTCGAACGCCGCGGTCGCTCCATCACCGATGGCCGTGGCAACCTGGCGCAGCGGCTTCGTGCGACAATCCCCGGCCGCAAACACGCCGCGCACGCGGGTCTTCATCTCATCGTTGGTCACGAGAAATCCTCGGTCGTCCTTCTCGATGAGATCGCCCAGAAACTCGGTCTTCGGCTTGAGTCCTACGAAGAGGAAGACACCAGGCACTTCCAGAACCCTCGGTTCCCCATCACCGACTGGCTTGAGATTCAGTCTCTCCACACCCTTGAAACTGCCCTCGATGCTCTCAACGACGTGACTGCAGATGCACTCTATCCTGTCATGGTTCATCACTCGCTCCGCCAGGACAGGCACCGCCCTGAACTCGTCCCGGCGGTGGATGATATAGACCTTGCTTGCGATCCCGGCGAGGTACAGCGATTCCTGGAGAGCGCTGTCGCCACCGCCGACAACGGCGATCTCCTGATCCTTGTAGAACGGGCCGTCGCAGGTCGCACAGTACGAGACACCCCGCCCCACAAACTCATCCTCGCCCGGCACACCCAGCTTCCGATAACCCGTGCCGGTGGCCACGATGATGGCTCCCGCCTCATACCGCTCGGAGCGACCGACCACGACCAGGCCATTCTCTCCGATCTCGATCGCGCTTACTGAGTCAGTGCTGAGCTCGGCCCCGAACTGAAGCATCTGTTTCTGCATTCTCTCGGTGAGCGCGGCCCCACTCTCAGCCGTGACGCCGGGGTAATTCTCGATGAGATGCGTCATCGCCACCTGGCCGCCGGGCATCGCCTCTTCAAGCACCACAGTCTTGAGATCGAACCTGCCCGCGTAGATGCCGGCGGTGAGTCCAGCCGGTCCGGCGCCGATCACCACAAGATCGTACTTGCGCATGCATGACCTCCCACGCAGCCGCTGTAATGGAATACGCTGAACCGCGAGTATAGCGCGCCGCGCGCCGCACGGCCAGATGCTTTCCGACGCCACGCCCCCCATTCTCAGGAGCACCGGTCCTCAAGAACCCGCTCCTGTAGAGCGCGTGAGCCATCGCAAGATAGAAGGATGTAGCTTGCACAATGAGGCGTGAATCATGTATCCTATTTGCTGGTGCGACTGTAAAGTTGTGCACGTAACGTTTGGCCTCAACGCTAGGGAGAAACAGATGAGACTTGCTACACTGCTGCTCACAGTGGTATCGGTTCTCGCTCTCGCGATGACGTGCGGCGCGACGATCATCAACGTCAGTCCCGGCGGATCCATCCAGGCGGCAATCACGTCCGCCTCGCCGCGGGACACGGTACTCATGGCGAACGGGTACTACGACGAGGCGGGAATCCAGATGAAGCCCGGCGTCACTCTCACGAGTGCCGGCGGAGACACATCGTCCGTCATCATCGACGCCCTTTCGACGTTCGACTGCGTCCTCTACATCGTGGACTGCGGCGACACGACCCATCTCAGTGGTTTCACTGCGTACAACGGATTCGGGACCAACGGCGGCGGGATCATGATGAGCAACTCCTCTCCCATGATCGAGAACGTGCGCGTCTACGGCTGCATGGCGGATCACGGAGCTGGCATCTACCTCACAAACTCATCCCCCACACTCACCAACTGCCTTCTCGACGAGAACGTGACCTTCGGCAACGGAGGCAACCTGGCCTGCTACAATGGATCGGACCCCGATATCCTCGCGTGCACCTTGATGCACGGCACGGCGAGCGTCAATGGCGCCTCCATATTCTGCGATGACTCATCCCCCACGATCACCGAGACCAGTGTGTGTGCCGGCAGTGCGACAGGCCTGGGCGATGGCATCTTCTGCACGAACGGCGCCGCTCCGACGCTCACCAATGTCACGTTCATGGAGTGCCAAACATGGAATGACGGCCAGTGCGTCTACCTTGAAAACTCCGCCGCCCCAACGTTCCTGAACTGCTGTTTCACCAGCAGTGGTCTCCTGACACCCAGCCTGGTACACGGCGCCGACGCCTCCATAGCGCCCACGTTCACGAACTGCAATGTCTGGGGCTTTAACTCGCCACCGCTGTACAGCGGGACGATCCCCAATCAGACGGGTTCGGACTACAACATCAACACGGACCCGCTCTACTGCGGCGGCACGTACTGCGACGCCTGGGTCGACGCGGCGTCACTTCACCTGCCGGAGAACAACGACTCCGGTGTGTTGATCGGCCGCTACGGAGAGGGATGTGACTCACCGGTCGAAGCGATCAGCTGGGGTGCGATTAAGGCAATGTACAGGTAGCGCGCTGGAGCCGGCGCTTCATTGTGGTGAATCCGGTTGGCGGCTCAGGGTACGGCGCTACGCGCCATACCCTGGGCATGCAGTACGAGAGGGGCCCCGGTGGGGCCCCTCTCTTCATAGGGACTTGGCTCATGCTATGTCCCGTACGATTTCTGTACCTACGATGCTCCTGAGATCGATCTGCCCACCCACGACGACAAGGGACACGTCTGCGACGACCGCGCCGCCGAGTCTACGAGATGATCGTCGGCGTGATCCTGATGATCAGGTCAGATGTTTTCCTTGAGTCCCTCACGTGCTTGAAGAGATAACCCAGGATCGGGATGTCGCCCAGGAGCGGTACCTTGACCTCCTCAGTGCTCGAATCCTCGTTCATGAGCCCCGCGATAAGGAAGGTCTCCCCGTTCTCTACGCGAACCTGCGTGGATGCCCGGCGTTCCTTGGTCCACGGGATCTCATCATTCGGGCCCTTCCAGCCTACGATGCTGCTGACGTTCGGTTCCACGAGAACCGTGATGTGACCGTCACCGGTAGCTCTCGGGGTGACGCTCACCGTGACGCCGACCTTCTCTCGCTCTACCGTCACTTCGACGGCCCCAGCCGACGAAACGCCTGAGACGGTATACGGAATGACGTCGCCGATGTGAATCTCAGCCTGACGGTTGTTCAGAGTGGCGAGCTGCGAGCGGCTAAGGATCCGCGCCTTACCTTCCCCCTCGAGAAACTCGATGGCCATCTCCAGGGTCTTGGCCTGCCGCACGATGTCGTCGCCGTCGAAGGGAAGTGCGATCCACGGCATCTCCTCCGGAAGCGCGTCAGGCGGGGACGCCTCGGGCGAGCCTTCTGCAAAGAGCAGAGTCTGACTCATCAGCTTGGACCAATCGATGCCGTACTCCATCAGATCGTCCGTCGTTACCTCGATGACCTCGGTCACCAGCATGATCTGAACCGGCGGAACATCCAGGCTCTTCACAACGCGGCGGATCTGCTCGATCTTGCCGGGCGACGCGACCACGACCAGGCGATTCCCACCTGGATCGGTCGACACGCTCTCCGCTATCTTGGCAATGAGTGGTTCGAGCTCATACGCATCCGCGAACATGATGTTGAGCACGTATGTGTCGAAGCCCGTATCCTTCGAGAGAGATTCGGCATCCCCGACGAGAATCGAGTTTCCTACCCTCTCGTAGGCAAGACCGGCTGCCCTGACAACAAGGTCAAGCGCCTCATCGATCGGGGTGTCCGTGATATGTACCGAGACGACCTTCCCCTCAACGACCGGGCTGGACACGATGTTGAGGCCGCTCTTCTCGGCAAGAATGGTGAGAACGTCCGTGAGTGCGGTCTCCCTGGCGCTCACTGACACGGTTGCTTCCTCGTACTGTGCTGACACCGCTGGTGCAAGCGTCAAGACCAGCAGGAGCCCTGTGATGATTGTCGCGAACTGTCTCATCTTCTGTGTTCCCTCCTGTCTCACTTGCCCGCTGGATACGAGTACGTACGCGTGGTTCCATCATAGTCAACAACCACGCCGTCACTCGTGATCTCCGTTACCTTGCCGCCGTTCACGGTGTCTCCTACTCTCACACTGATGCTGCGGCCTCCGGTTTCGACGATTGCCATCGGACTGCTGTCGATCACTAGAGCCGTCACCACAACTCCCGGACGACTCGGTTTAGACGGAGTTGTCGGCTCGGACCTCGGCGCGCTCCGCTTCTTCTCTTTCGGAACCATCGGATCACGACCCGTGACCGTCTCCTCCGTCATCTCAGCATCTGTCCGGACGCTCCTCAAGTCATCCAGAAGCTCCGACAGATCCTCCCTTTCGACTTCCATCCCCGCCCGCTCCTCGCTCACGAGCCTCCCTACCGTGCCCGAGACACCGCGACTCTTCGCGGCGACACCCGCACCTATGTAGATGGTGCTGACGGTGGCCAGGATCATGATTACTACGTGATGGGTCTTCATGGTGATTCCATCCCCCGATCCTTCGGTCAGACTCGGTCGCGGTTCAGTAACCCGTGACTTCGAACACGACGAGCGTGCGGTGGCCGCTGCCTGCCGCCACCACTCGGTTCGATCTCACGTCCAGAGAGGTCAGTGCGACCATCTCCGGTACGTTCTCCAGATACTCAAGGAACTGCGCGGCTGAGTCGTAGCTTCCTTCGAATTCAACCAGATACGATCTCTGGCGGTAGCTGCCGACTGCAGGTATGTCAGTCTTCGGTTCGAGCTGGATGAGCGACAGACCGAGCTTGGCCATCTCTGTGCTGATACTCGCTAGAAAACGCTGATCGGCCGGCATGTCTCCGTCGATCCTTGCCGGCAGATAGATCCGGGCATCTTCGAGGTTCACCTCAGTCTCGAGAACCTCCGAGAGAGCCATCTCCGCCCGCGCGATCTCTCCGGTGAGCGAGATCATCTCGTTCCACCGCGGCCTCTGAACCACCAGATTCAGTAGGATGACGAGAGCAAGTACGATGAGCGGAATCGCCATTCCAATCCTGTCACGCCTCGTCATAGTCCACCTCTGATTCTATCGGGCCCTGAAGGCTGAGGACCGCCTCAAAGGACAGACCCTCCAGTACTGCGTTGTCGATATCACCTTCCCACCGCATCGTCACAAGCTTCGCATCCTGGAAGTACTGACTGAGCTCCGGGTCAGCCCGCAGCGTATCCACGAAGCTCATGAGTTCGGTGACGCTTTCGTCGCGCCCCTTCGCCTTGACGATACCGAATATGTGGAATGTCCCCTCTTGCCCTGCTTCATTGAGCGCGGAGCCCTCGATCAGCGAGAGCCGCATGTACCATGTGTCGGACGGAGCGAGTTCCCCGACCCGACGGAGCACGCTGCTCCAAGGGACCTGTGCTGCACGATCTTTGAGGAGCATCAGTTCGTCTGACGTGAGGCCGGCACCTTCGGCAGTTGCCGCCTCGAAGGCCTGCTCGACTCCTTCAAGACGAGCCTGCGCGACATCAAGACCCTTCACGGTAGACCAGACTGCCTGCGAGTAGATCACGAGCATTGCGAGACTCAAGCCCGAGAAGAGGATGATCATGCCAAGGGAACGGGCATGGGCCATCGCTTCGCGATGCCGCTCCCTGCCGAGACGGTAGATGTTGAGCTCAAACCGCATGATCTACCTCCTCCTCGCCAATCCCATGGCCAACGCGAACCTCGCACTCTGCGCCCTCAGTTCCTCTACATCAATGTCGCGCGACGCGATCGATCCCAAGGGGTCCAGGAGCTTCACATCGACCCCGAGGTCCTTCTCGAAGCGTTTTCGAACGCTCTCATCGAGCGCACGTCCTCCGGAGAGGTAGACGGCTTCGATCCCCTTCTTCCCAGTCTCATTGTTGTAGAAGGCCAGAGAGAAGCGAACCTCCGTCAGGACGTGCTCTACCCATGCGTCCTCGGTACTGGCTATCGGAATCGATCGAGAGAGAAGTAGCCCCCCCGCGGCGTACACCGAGAGATGAGCGAATGACTGCCCCAGCTCAAGCACAGCCACTGCTTCGCCGTTCAGGAGTCCCTCAGCATCGACTTCGTTCAGAAGCGCCAGAGTTGTGAGATCGACCACCGCCGGCTCCGCACCGACTTCGGCAAGAAGCGCCACGTGTTCATCCACGGTCCCCTCATATGCGGCGGCGAGCAGAACGTGCATGCTATCCTGGCCGTCGGATTCGCCACGCTTGAGGCGCGCACACGTGATGTCCGCCCCCGTCGCGTCAAAGGGTATGTGCTTCTTTGATTCCCACGTGGCCGACTCCGAAAGCTCACTGTCGGTCATCTTTGGGAACTCCACGTGCTTCACACTGACGTTGGTGCCGCCAACGGAACTCACTATCGTTCCCGCCTTCTGCGGCTCGATGCCCAACCCGGCGAAGGCCCTCTCAATTGCGTCAACGGTGGCTGATCTGGCATCGTCCTGTGAGAGATCGGGCTTTCCGGCGCCCTGAATCTCCGCAATGGCCGCGCCGAGGAGTTCGCTCGCACCACGCCCGTGCGTGAGGCGAACGACCTTCACGCTGGAACTCCCGATATCAACGCCCGTGACAATGCGCCTCGAGCCGGTGAACATGTTTCCTCCTCGCGATTGACTGGATCTCTAGTTGCGACAGACGGCAACCGCTTCGATGTGGATGCCCTGATCGTCCTCAGAGAGACCGCTGGTTCCCATGTCGTCCTCAAGCCTCACGTCGATCGTCAGCTTCTTCTGATTCGGGGTGACGAAAGTCAGAGCGGCGACGCCGTCGAGCAACACAACGCCTGACTGATTCGTGAGCTGTGTTCCGGCGTACGAGTAGACATTCATGAGGCTGTCCGATCCTGTAGTGCGCCGGTAGAGGCTCACTCTTCCTGGATTGGTGACGACCACATGGCTGCTCTCGCGGATCTCGTCCATCATTCCCTCTACGACGAGACTCGCTTCACGCTGCAGGTTCAGCCTGGCCGCGGTGTGATCCCAGGTCTCGATCGAATTCACATACATCGAGACCGCCGCCAGGATGATGAACCCGGCCAAGAGAGAACCTATCATCACTTCAGAGAGTGTCATTTCGGGACCTCATCTTCGCTTCCATTAGGGAGCAACGAACGTCGAGAGCCACACGTTGTCGTTCGGGCAGATCCTGGGCCACTCGACTGAGACACGCACTATCTTGCACTGCGTAGTCACTCCTCCGCCTGACCACGTAGTGTCCGCGACGGTCCACGTCATGTTTCCGATCAGATCATCCTGCGTATCCAGAGTACCCCTGTCGTCCATCAGCACGGACGGATCGATCATCGGGTGATTGCCCACCGTCATGTTGATGCTCGTCCAGTCACCATCCGCACCCTGCGAGGTGTAGCCGGCGTCCATGAGTTGTTCCATCTTGAGTTCGGCCAACTTCAGAGCCATCCGTCTCTCTCCACCGGTCTCAACGAGCATTCGCCCACTGAACAACATCTGGTAGAGAAAGATGATGACTATGGAGAAGACGACCAGCGCGACCATGTTCTCCATGAGGCTGAAGCCTCGCTCGTTCTGAATCACTCTCTGCACGATCCCGGACCTCCGTTTTCTCACATCTCTCTCGCCGTCTCGAAAGGGAAGGCGCCTGGGCCGTCACATGACGACCCAGGCAACCCTACCAACGCTACCAGCCTGACTCCGTGAACACGCCCGTTCCCGGATCGCCATTGGCGCCGACGGCGCCGCTCTGCGTCCAGATGATCTTGGCGTTGCTCGGAGCCCAGGAACCGGCCTCCGTAGCCGTGGTCACATATCCAGCAGCCGAGAGGGTTCCGAGCGCGTACGTGAAGTACTGCGCGTTACCGACATCCTCGGTGGCCAGGAACTTGGCGATCGTTCCACCTACGTACGTTCCGTTCTTCTGGAAGTAGACCTTCGAGCCGGAAGTGATCGCGTCGATGACGGCGTAAGACTCCGACTTCTTGCCTTCCTTGATGTAGTTCATGTAGACGGGCACACCGATACCGGCGAGCACCATAACGATAATCACGACTACCATGAGCTCCATCAGGGTGAAACCCTTCTGGTTCTTGAGCTTGAACATCATCTGCCTCCAATGACTGCGTCTATACCTACTCTGCCACTCCTACTTCCCTACTGCTTCCCTGCCGCGCCTATGCCCACGGCAAGTCTCACGATTCTCTCGATACTCCCCCCTCGTTAATGCGCCTCTGCAAGTTGCTCTCCTGTTTGGGTGACTCGCTAGTAACTGCCTCGCCTCAGTGCCTGGCCCATGGTGAAGATCGGCATGAATGTCGCGACCACGACAAACCCGATCATCCCCCCGACTATCACGATCATGGCCGGCTCGATAATCGACGCGATCGTATCGATTGCTGTGGCGCTCTGCTCATCGTAGTAGCCCGCGATCTCCGTCAGCATTTCACTCAATGATCCTGTCTCCTCACCCGTCCCCACCATCTGGACGACTATCTCAGGGAAGACATCGGGATCCTTGAATGCGGCCGACAGGCTCGAGCCACGCGATATCATCTCGACCATCCTCTCTGTTGCGTGTGTAATCACGCTGCTTCCAGCTGTTCCGCCGGAGAGTCTGAGAGATTCGATGATGGGAAGGCCACTCTCCACGAGAACACCGAGGGTCCGCAGGAACTTCGCCATCACGACCTTCGTAATGATCCCGCCCACCACCGGCAGGCGCATCATCATGGTATCCAGCATGAGTCGCCCTGACTTCCTGCGCATGAGCACCTTCCACGCAATGACCATGCAGATCAGCACCGCTGCCGTAACCCAGAGCTGCGAGACAAGGAAGTTGCTGACGCTGATCACCGTCTGGGTCAGCACGGGGAGATCCACGCCAAGCTTCGCGTAGATGGCAGCCATCATCGGGATGATCTTGAGGAAGATGAGGGCAGATGTCAGGATCACGAAGCCGATCAAGAAGACCGGATAGGCCATCGCCGACTTCACTCTGCGCTTGATATCCTCAACGCGATCCAGGTACTCGGCCAACTGCAGCATGATTGCATCGAGGTTACCGCTCTCCTCTCCAGCCCGGACCAGGTTGACGTAGAGAGTCGAGAATGTCCCCGGATGCTGCGCCAGAGCGCCGGAGAATGTCTCACCTGCCGATACCTCGTTTGCCACGCGCTTGAGCGAAGAGGAAAGGACAGGGTCCGTGCCGTCCTTGGAGAGCGCATGCAGAGCGCGTGCGAGCGTAAGCCCCGCCCGGAGCATTGTCGCAAGCTGGCGGGTCACGAGCGAAACGCTGGCCGCCTTCGCTCTCTTCGTGAAGAACGAGCCGCCCTCGAGCAGTCTGCTTCCGATCCTCCGGCCTGCGCGCCTGATGGAGAGTACGACGAGACCTCGAGCATGAAGAATGTCCGCGGCCGCCTGTGCGGACTCGGCACTCAGCACGCTCGACATCCTCGCGCCTCCTGCACTTCTGGCGACATACTCGAAATCAGTCACGGTGTTTCTCCTCTATTCGGTCACGGCACTCAGTGCTTCCTCGAGCGTCGTAACACCGTCTTTCACCTTCGTGAATGCGCTATCCCTCAGTGATCTCATTCCCTGTTCGATGGCCAAGGTTCTGATCGCATCCGCAGATTCGTGGTTCAACACCAAGTCTGTGATCTCCGGTGTGTTCCGCATGAACTCATAGACTCCGATTCGTCCTTTGTAGCCACGCCCGTTGCAGTGCTTGCAACCACTCCCGCGGTAGAACGTGATGTCTTCGAGTTCACCGCTCCTGAGCGAGGCCAGGATGGCTGCATCCGGCTCGTACGACTCCTTGCAGCTCTCGCCCACCCGTCTGATCAGCCGCTGCGCCATCACCATGTGGACCGAACTTGTCACGAGATACGGCTCAATCCCGATATCGACCATCCGAGTCAGCGTTGAGGGCGCATCGTTCGCGTGCACCGTGCTCAGTACAAGATGTCCGGTCAGCGCTGCCCTCACGGCGAGTTCCGCCGTTTCCAGGTCCCTGATCTCGCCTACCATGACGATGTCCGGGTCCTGGCGAAGTAGTGATCTCAACCCAGTTGCAAAGGTCATTCCAGCTTTGTTGTTGATGGTGACCTGGTTGATGCGGTTCAGGCGGTATTCGACCGGGTCCTCAAGAGTCGTGATGTTCTTCCCCTCGCGATCGAGTTCGCTCAAACCCCCGTATAGCGTCGTCGTCTTCCCGGAACCCGTGGGGCCGCTTATGAGCACCATCCCGAACGGTCGCGAAAGCCCCTTTCGGAAGAGCGCCAATGTATCCTTCTCGAAGCCCAACTGACCGAGATCTCCTGAGAACCCCGCCCGATCGAGAAGCCTCATTGCCACTTTCTCGCCATACACCGTCGGAAGAGATGAGACCCTGACGTCGACGCTCCGATTCTTGATACGAACCGTGAAGCGACCATCCAGCGGAACCCGGCGCTCCGCCACATTCATGTCCGACAGGATCTTGATCCGAACAACGATGGCATCGCTGAACTGCTTCGGGGGTGTCAGAGCATCGTAGAGGACTCCGTCCACTCGATAGCGGACGACGACTCTGTCCTCGGTCGGTTCGATGTGTATGTCCGTGGCGCGTTCGGCGATCGCCTGCCCGAGGATCAGGTCGACAAGACGGATGATGGGCGCATCTTCGGCGCTGTT
>DAOVNE010000001.1 GCA_030630395.1 Candidatus Eiseniibacteriota bacterium | reverse complement strand
TCCGAGGACCTCTCCGGGAACAACGTGCGCGTGGTTATTCGTATCGAAGAGGGTAGCAGGGTAGTAGTGAAGCGGATCGAGTTCAGTGGCGGGTCCATCCAGGACAGCGAGCTCAAGGATGTGATGGAGACCAAGGAAGACCGGTGGTGGCGAACGGATGCGTTCCTCGACAAGACCGTGCTGGAAGACGATCTCCTCAGAATCGAGGATCGATACCGGGCCGAGGGCTACATAGATGCCAGGGCCACCGGCTACGACACGGTCTATGAGGAAGACGGCAAGAGGGCCATCGTTACCATCCTGATTGACGAGGGCAACCTGTACGCAGTCTCCGACATCGAGTGGATCGGACAGTCGGGCTTCGCCGAGGATGCACTCTACGATCTGACGCATATCCGTCCCGGGGACACCTACTCTCCAGTGGATGCCGATGAAGTCATCCGTGATGCCTACTCATGGTACGGTGAGCGTGGATACATCCATGCGAGGATCTTCCGGCAGGAAGACGTAGAGTCCGACAGCAGTATGAAACTCCTGTTCCATGTCGAGGAGAATGAGCCGGCACGGGTCGGCCGGATTCACATCGTGGGGAACACCAGAACCAACGAGAAGGTCATAAGACGCGAGCTCACGATCAAGCCGGGCGATCTCTATCGGACGTCGAACGTGGTCGCGAGCCAGCACAAGGTGGCCAACCTGGGGTTCTTCAACGGCCCAGGAGTGGAGTTCACCGACAGTGCGAATCCCAACGACATAGACCTCGTGTTCAGAGTCGAGGAGCGCCAGACGGGCCGAGCCGGTGTTGGCGTCTCCCACACGAGCGAGAAGGGCATCGTCGGCTTCCTCGAGCTTTCGGAGGGAAACCTGTTCGGCAGCGGGAGGCACCTCGATCTCAAGTGGGAATTCGGTGCGAAGAACACGGAGATCGTGCTGGGCTTCACCGAGCCGTGGTTCATGGACAAACACCTGTCTGTCGGTTTCGATATCTACGATACGAGCGACAAGCACACATACGGGCTTCTGGACGACGATTTCTACAAGAGCGCCTTCAGCGACTCGGCTGCGCACAGCGACATATGGGAACTCGATGATTCGCATGAGTCTCGCCGCTATGTCGTGGAGAGAGAGAGAAAGGGAGGCGACATCCGCGTCGGGTGGCCGTTCATGGGGTCACGCAATACAATGCTCTACACGAAGTACACGCTCGAGCAGGTGAAGCTACACGAATACGGTGAGCTGACCACACCCGTCTACGAGGACACGACGGATGTCGTCGATCACTACGACACCACGGAGTTCGTGAAACTCGACGAGGGATGGGAGTGGAGAAGCGGACTCACGACCACCTTGTCCAGGCGGACCACGGACCGACGCTTTCATCCTCGCCGGGGTAGCTATACACGCTTCACGGTCGACCTCGTTGGCTGGGCCTTCGGCGGTGATGTCGAGTACCAGCGGCACGTCCTGGAAACCAGGAAGTACGTGCCCAGCTTCCTGAACACAACACTGATGCTTCGTGCCCGCGCCGGTATCGTGACCGGCTACGGGGATCCGAGCACTGTACCTGACGACACGAGATTCGAGCTTGGTGGCGTCGGCCTGTATGGGGTTCGTGGCTACACCGACAGGTCGATCCTGCCGGTCGGCCGCGAGCTCTACGGTGGTCGCACGATGCTCATCGGCTCCGTCGAGCTCAAGTACCCGATCGTCGAAGGTGGAGAGTCGATTCCCATCTACGTGCTCGCATTCGTGGACGCCGGCAACACATGGGAGAACGTCGAGGAGACGCACCCGTCGGTGCTCTATTGGGGTACGGGAGTTGGGGTCCGCGTCGAAGTACCGGTCTTCGGCAACATGGGCATCGACATGGGATATGGATTCGATGAAGAGCTCGGAGGGGAGTGGGAGGTTCACTACCGCTTTGGGATGGAGTTCTAGAGAGTCGACAGGATCGGACTGCATCAAGCGAGGACAACGCAGGAGGTTTCAGTGAGACATCAGATGATGGCCATCGTTACAGCACTTGTGGTGCTCTGTGCATTCTCCACGGCCTTCGCGGCTGGGGACATGGCCTACGTTCATTCGGAGCGCATTCGCATCGAGTACGACGGCGCGAGGGACATAGACAATCAGCTGCAGGCAAGCGTCAATGACTGGAAGGCGCAGGCACGCGATATGGAGACCGCTATCCGGGCGCTCGTGGCTGAGCTTGAGAGCCAGCAGCTTCTGCTATCCAACGAGGCGCTCATGGAGAAGCAGCAGGCGATTCAGGAGCAGCAGGTGGCCTATGAGTCGTTCCTGAACGATGTCTGGGGAGTGAGTGGTCTGGCCGCACGTCGCGAGGCGGAGCTCTGGCAGCCGGCCATTGAGAGGATCAATGTGATTCTCCAGGAGATAGGGTCGGAGGGCGAGTACGACATGATCTTCGATGCTGCCATGGGTAGCATTGTCTACGCGGCGCCTGGGACGGATCTCACGCAACGTGTGATCGACGTGCTCAATGGGAATACCGAATAGCCTGAGGTGGGGCGGCTTGAGACTGTAGCCGCTGCTTCAGTGTGGGCCGTGGGGCCGTGGGAGTTCGTTCATGGAAATGACCGTAGCCGAGATCGCCGGACTCGTGGGAGCAAAGGCAGACGGGGATCTGTCAGCCGTTGTCAGTGGAGTCGCTCCGATCAGCGAGGCAGGGCCGGGACATATCACCTTTCTCGGCAATCGGCGATACGAACGTCACCTTGCGACGACGGGTGCTACCGTCATCATCGTGCCAGAGGAGTATGCGGGCTCGCCGGCGATCGCCGGCAAGACCGTCATTCTGGCTGCAAATGCACCCGTGGCATTTGCGAAGGTCCTGGGGCTCTTTGAGAGCAGTAGTGCGCCGCTTGCAGTGGGCGTTCACCCCAGTGCTCATGTTGCCGACACGGCGGTGCTGGGGGAAGGTGTAGCCGTGGGCCCATGCGCGACAGTCATGGACGGCGTGACTATCGGGAAGGATTCCGTGATACACCCCGGGGTCTACATCGGGCCTGACGCCACGGTGGGTAGCGGGACGACGATCTACGCGAATGCCACCGTTCGTGAGCGAGTTCGCATCGGCGACAGGGTCATCATTCATTCAGGCGCCGTCATAGGCAGCGACGGATTTGGTTTTGCGCGTGACGGAGACGTCAATCTGAAGATTCCCCAGATCGGCATTGTCGTCGTGGAAGATGATGTCGAGATAGGAGCCAACGTGGCCATCGATCGCGCGACGATCGGGGTCACGATGATTCATCGTGGAGCCAAGATCGACAACCTCGTTCAGGTGGCGCACAACGTGACCATCGGAGAGGGTTCGATGATCGTGGCGCAGACCGGGATATCGGGCAGCACGCGTGTGGGAAAGGGTGTCGTGCTCGCCGGGCAGTCGGGAATCGCAGGTCACATAGAGATTGGAGACGGCGCGGTGATCGCCGCCCAGGCGGGAGTGATGAGCTCCGTGCCGGCGGGCGCTCGCATGTCGGGTTATCCGGCCAGGAAACACTCCGTCGCCAAGCGAATCAGCGCCAGTCTGGCCAATCTCCCGGCTCTCTTCGCGCGGGTCGGCGCCATAGAGAAACGGCTCGAAAAGCTGGACAGGGAGGATTGATGAGGCGGACCCAACAGCGAACTCTGGGGGGGGAGTGTTCCTACACGGGGATCGGGATTCACACGGGGCAGGAAACGACAGTCACGTTCAAGCCGGCGCCCCCGAACAGCGGCATCGTGTTTGTCAGGGTGGACTTGCCCGGCTCGCCATCGCTCGAGGCTTTGATCCGCCACGCCGTCACGTCGGACGATGCCACCAGGCGGACGATGCTCTCCTCGAAGGGCGTCAACATCATGACCGTTGAGCATGTCCTGGCGGCTCTTACGGGTCTCGGTCTGGACAATGTGGTCGTGGAACTCGATCGCGATGAACCCGCTGAACCTACAGACGGAAGCTGCGCCCCCATCGTCCAGATCCTCACGAACGCAGGTATCGTCGAACAGGAGGAGGCGCTGCAGTATCTCGAGATCGTGGAGCCCGTGACGGTGTTCGATGGTGATGCCTATCTTACGATAGCGCCGTACGACGGTTTCAGGATCAGCTTCACAATCGACTACGACAACCCGACCATCGGAACACAGCATGCGAGCTTCGAGATCGACGAAGGGACATTCAGGAAAGAGATAGCGCCTGCGCGGACGTACGCTCTCAAGCGCGATATCGATGGTCTCAAGAAACAGGGTCTTATCAAGGGTGGAAGTCTGGAGAACTCCATAGTTGTGGGTGATGATGGAGTGATCAACAAGGGTGACCTCCGCTTCCCCGACGAGTTCGTGCGCCACAAGATCCTCGATCTGATGGGTGACCTGGCGCTTCTCGGAATGCCGCTCAAGGGGCACGTCTACTCCTCGAAATCAGGACACGCCTCCAACGTGAAGTTCGTGCGAGCTCTGGAGAAGGCGATCTCGGCAGGCAAGATCCGATACGCAGAGGCCAGCAGTTGGGACATAGACGACATAGAGAAGGTGCTTCCTCACCGCTTCCCGTTTCTATTCGTCGACAGGATCCTGGAACTGAGTGAGAGAAGAGTCGTTGGACTCAAGAACTTCTCGATGAACGAGTGGTTCTTCGCAGGGCACTTTCCCGGTCACCCGATAGTTCCCGGGGTCGTGCTGCTCGAGGCCATGGCGCAGGTCGGGGGCTTCCTGCTTCTTTCCAAGATCGAGGATCGCGAGAGGCAGAAGACACTGGCCTACTTCACGGCCATTGAGGACGCACGTTTCAGGCGGCCGGTTCTGCCTGGTGACACAGTACGTTTCGAAATGGAACTCCTGCGCTTGCGTAGAGGAACCTGCAAGATGCAGGGCAAAGCCTACGTTGACGGGGAGCTTGTGACTGACGGTGTGTTCTGGTCGCAAGTCGTTGAGCGGTGATGGAGATGCCGATGAATCAAGTAGATGCCAGGGCAGTGATCGATGAGAGCGCGCAGTTGGGGGATGGGGTCATCGTGGGGGCGTTCGCCATAATCGGTCCCGGTGTCACGATTGGCGACGGGACTACTATTGGATCGACCGCGCTCGTGGAGAAGGACACGGTGGTCGGAAAGAACTGTTTCATAGCACACGGCGCCGTGGTCGGCTCGGATCCCCAGGATCTGAAGTACGATGGCGAGAAGTCGTTTCTCACCATCGGCGACAGGACAACGATCCGGGAGTTCGCCACCATCAACCGCGCCGCCGGTGCAGGCGAGGCGACCACCATAGGCAAAGACGTTCTGATCATGGCCTACGTGCACATCGCTCACAACTGCATCATCGGGGACAACGTGGTGATAGTGAATGCAGTGAATCTCGCGGGTCACGTCGAGGTTGGGGAGTACGCTATCATCGGTGGAATGACTCCCGTGCACCAGTTCGTACGGATAGGAAGACACAGCTTCGTCGGTGGCGCATCACGCGTCAGCAAGGACATACCGCCGTACTTCAAGGTGGCAGGTATTCCGACCCGACCGATCGAGGTCAACACCGTAGGGCTTCAGCGGCACGGCTTCTCCGATGAGTCGCTCAGCCAGCTCAGGCAGTGCTACAGGCTTCTCTATCTCTCGGACCTGAACACCACGCAGGCTCTGGTCAGGATACGGGCCGAGATGCCGGCGAGCGCGGAGATAGATGACCTCGTAGCCTTTATCGAGTCTTCATCCCGGGGCATTATCAAGTAGCCTCCTTGAGGGAGGCTTTTCAGCGGACACGCGAGGCTAGCCACTCCATCACTGGATACCGCGCGTCTTGCGACGAAAACGAGGGAATGCGATGCTCAGAGTCGGCGTTATCGGTGTCGGTCATCTCGGGAGATTCCACACGCGCGTCTACTCCGAGCTTCCCGCCTGTGAACTCGTTGGTGTCTATGACGACGACAGGACTCGCTCGGGCGTCATAGCGGAGGAATTCTCGACGCGTGTGTTCGATTCCATGAGCGAGCTGCTTGGGACCGTGGACGCTGTGAGTGTCGCCGTGCCCACGAGGGCTCACCATCGGATAGGACTCGAGTGCCTCAAGAACGACGTTCACGTCCTCATCGAGAAACCCATAGCCTCGACTGTCTCTGAGGCGGAGGAGCTTGTTGCAGTCGCGGGTGAGCGCAATCTCAGGCTCCAGATCGGTCACATCGAACGCTTCAACCAGGCGATTCGTGCGGCACTCTGTGAAATCGCGAGCCCGATGTTCGTCGAGGCGCACAGACTTGGCATCTTCGCTCCCCGCGGGACGGACGTGCCGGTCGTCCTGGATCTCATGATCCACGATATCGATCTCATACTCACAGCGGTTGATTCTCCGATCGAGCGGATCGACGCGGTCGGCGTCCCTGTCCTCTCTCCCAATGTAGATATCGCGAACGCGAGGCTGACCTTCGCAAATGGGTGCGTTGCGAATCTGACGGCGAGTCGCGTCTCGAGGGAGAGGATTCGCAAGATCCGGTTCTTCCAGCGCGATGCGTATATCTCAATTGACTGCATGGCGCCGAAGGTGGAGGTCTTTCGCAAGAAAGACATTTCTCCTGAGAAGCTACTCGAGATCGCCACGGGCAAGATCGAGGGAGGTCTCGAGGACGTTGTCGATTTCACGGCGCCCGCCATGGACGGAGCCGACGCGCTTGAGATGGAGCTGGCGTCGTTCCTGCGATCGGTGTCCACAGGGGACAAGCCCACCGTCAGTGGGAAGGACGGCCTCATGGCTCTCGAGGTCGCGACTGAGATCCTGAGGCAGATCAGCTAGATCCCTAGCGTGCAATCCCACACACCAAGGGCCCGTTGCATCCAGGCGTGCTTGAGAGCAGGAGCGGCGTCTTCGGAGGACGATGATGAGTCATCGGAGTCGATCGCTGCTATTTGTTGCCGGTGAGGCGTCCGGCGATCTACATGCTTCCAAGGTAATAGCCCACCTGAACGAGTTTTCCTCCGACGTACGCATCTTCGGTGTCGGCGGCGACCTCATGCAGTCGGCCGGCATGGAGCTCAGTCATCATTCGAGCGACTTCGCCGTCGTCGGTTTTGCGGAGGTCATCCGCCACATCCCCAGACTCAAACGCGCCATGCGTGAGCTTCTCGATATGGTCTCCAAGAGGCAGACGCGAGTTGCTGTCCTCGTCGACTACCCCGGTTTCAACCTTGCGCTTGCCCGCGCGCTCAAGGCGGCGGGAGTGAAAGTCTTCTACTACATCAGCCCTCAGGTCTGGGCGTGGGGTGAGCGACGCGTCAAGAAGATATCCGAGCGCACCGATCGCATGGCTGTCATCCTGCCCTTCGAGAAGAGCTTCTACGCGGACAGGGGAGTCGAAGTCGATTTCGTCGGACATCCGCTCATGGATGAACCCGAGATCGCGGCTCTGCGCACGCCCAGGACTGCTCTCCCGGCGCGTCCCCTGATAGGTCTTCTTCCCGGCAGCAGACGCGAGGAGATAGCCCGGCATCTGCCGGCGATGCTCCGTGCCGTCCGCATCCTGAGACGTGAGTTCGGGGAGATCGACTTCAAACTCGGTCTTGCTGAGGGAATGGACCCGAGCGAGCTTGAGGTGGGGGGGGATCCTGCGCTCGATGGCGTAGAAGTGATGGCGCCCGGAGACACTCATGATCTCATGGCCGAAGCCAGCGTTCTGATGGTCTCCTCCGGGACGGCGACTCTGGAGGCGGCCTGCTTCGGGACACCGATGGTCATTGTCTACCGCACGTCACCGCTCTCGTATCGAATAGGTCGGTTGCTCGTGAAGATTCCACAGATAGGACTCGTGAACATCGTGGCCGGCGAGAGAGTCGTTCCGGAGCTTGTGCAGGCAGACCTGACACCAGAGCGGCTGGCCGCCGGTGTGTCAGACTACCTGAAGGACGAGAGGCTGTATGTAGACACGTCACGTCGTCTCCTCGGGGTCAGGGACCTTCTCGGGGAACCAGGCGCTGCGGCGAAGGTTGCAGAGAGCATTCTGGCCATGATGGAGGGAGCATGACGGCGCGGGTAAGACGGGGCGGCGAGTCTCAGGGTGCGAAGTTCTCGCGGCGCGAACTGCTCCTCATGTGGATCGTGGGGTTCGTGGGTCCTGCCATAGTCAGAACGCTTGGAGCGACATGGCGAACGCGCGTCGTGAATCACAAGGCCGTCGAGAGGATTCACACAGGGGGTGGGGCCGTTGTGCATGCATTCTGGCACGGCCACATTCTGCCTCTCGAATACATTTATCGCGGACGACGCATATTCGTACTCTCGTCGTGGCATCGCGATGGCGAGATGAGTGCCAGGGTGATGACGGGTCTGGGATTCGGCGTCGAGCGAGGCTCGACGAGCCGCGGTTCGGTCAGGGGACTCCTGAAGATGATCGCGCGGGCACGGAGCGGATACGATCTTGCGATCACTCCGGACGGACCTCGAGGCCCGGCGCGACGCGCACAGACTGGGATTCTGTATCTTGCCGCCAAGTCGGGAGGCGTCATCATCCCAGCGGCCGTTGCGGCGAGCAGATACCGTAGACTGTCAAGCTGGGATGGATTCCTGATCCCACTGCCCTTCTCGAGAGTCGTTGTTGTGCATGGGGAACCGTTCGAGCCCGTGGACCCCGATCCAGGAAGTGTGGATCTGGAGGCAAAGGCCTGCAGACTCGGCCTGGAGCTGGACAGACTCGCGGAGCTGGCTCTGGAGATGCTCAAAGCAGCAGAGTTTCGGCGCGGTCCGGGATACAGGCTCTACAGAGGACTCGCGACTCTCCTGTGGTGGATTGCACTGCCCTGGTCCGCCCTCACTCGATCGATGGGGCGAGAGGAGTGGCGGGAGAGGCTTGGGAGGGCTCCAAAGATCCCTTCCGGCTCGCTCTGGATTCACGTCGCGTCCGTGGGGGAGATAACAGCGGCTCTTCCTCTCGTGCGTGCTCTCGTCTACCGAGGCGAGCGCGTTGTCGTGACGGCGGTGACCCCGACAGGTGTCGAGGTTGCTCGGTCGCTTCTCGGTGATGTCTGTAGCGTGTCATTCGCTCCGCTCGACTTCCCGGCCGCCGTGTCTCAGACGCTCCTGAGGATGCAGCCGCGTGCCCTCATTCTCGCCGAGACCGAGCTCTGGCCGAATCTGCTCGCCATCGCCGAGCGCGCTCGGCTGCCGGAGGCAGTTGTGAACGGGCGCCTCTCAGAGCGTACGGTCGGCCGGTCCGAGGGACTTCTCTCGCCGCTCAAGGGGGCAGGACGAGTCCTGGCGCTGGCCGCCGTCCAGACGGAAGCCGATCGAGATAGATTCCTTCGCCTGGGTGTGTCAGAGGGAGTCGTGCACGTCGTGGGCAACCTCAAGTTCGACACGCTGGCTCGCCCTCTCTCGGATGGCGAGAGACGTGATATGCGAGCATCGCTCGGGATGGAGCAGAATGAGAAGGTCGTCGTATTCGGAAGCGTTCGCCCGAAGGAGGAGCGTGGTATCGTGGGAGTCCTGGGCGAACTCCTCGGTGAGATTCCGGGACTACGCGCGGTCGTAGCGCCGAGACACCTTGCGCGGGTAGCCGCTCTCGAGAAGAAGCTGTCAGAGGCCGGCATCGCCACTGTTCGTCGCACACACCTTGGGGCAACGAGCGAATCGGAGAAGCGGGCCGTCGTGCTTCTCGATACCACAGGAGAGCTTTCGAGTCTGTACGCCGCCAGTGATGTCGCGTTCGTCGGAGGGAGTCTCGAGGCCTACGGGGGCCACAATCCCTTGGAGCCCGCGGCACAGCACGTGCCCGTTCTGTTTGGTCCGTACACGGACAGCTGTCGTGAGAGCGCGCAGGAGCTCCTGAACTCGGGGGCGGCGAGGGAGGTTCAAGGCTACGGCGAGCTTGCGTCGGAACTCAAGACGCTGCTGTCTGATCAACGCGCGCTGGCCTCTATGAAGAACGCGGCCGCGCACGCTCTGGCTTCCGGACGAGGAGCTACAGCGAGAACCATCGAGCTTCTGGAAACGGCGGGACTACTGATGTCGGAAGCGGAGAGGAGCGATTCGTGAGCATGTCCTGGCGGAGAGTCGCCGAGTGGTGGGGAGCCGTCGCCGGGGGGCGGCGGAGCGTGAAGCACCCCGCACTCCTGCTCATGTGGCTTCTCACGCTTGTCTCACTGCCGTACTCCATCGCCGTGTTTGTTGTCCTGCGTTTGAGGGCCACGCATCCAGCGGGCGTCGACGTCCCCGTCATATCTGTCGGGAACATGGTGGTCGGTGGAACGGGGAAGACACCGATAGTCATCTATCTGGCCCGACGGCTTGTCAAGGCTGGGCACTCGGTGGCCATCGTAAGCCGGGGTTACGGTCGGACAGGTCGTGGCACGCAGCTCGTCTCTCGCGGGGAGCGTCCCATAGCCGCCTGGCGGGAGGTGGGGGATGAAGCATATCTTACGGCCCTCCTGACCCGTGGAGCCTCCGTTGTAGTCGCGACCAAGCGAGCCGACGGCATCCGGTACGCCGTAGACAGACTGGGGGCAGGTGTTATAATTCTGGATGACGCCTTTCAGCATCTGCAGGTGGCACGGGACCTCGACGTCGTCGCAGTGGATGCGCTTCACCCGGTCGGCAACGGCATGATGCTCCCGGCCGGAACTCTGCGTGAGCACCCACTGGGCATCGCGAGAGCGGGACTGATCATTGCGACGCGGTGCGATTCGGCGGGGGGAGCAGAGCAGGTGCGCGCCACTCTGGGCGCGCTCGCGCGCGCCGTGCCCGTGGTCGAGACGCGGATGCGACCTGCGGAATTCTGGGACGTAACGACAGGCAAGGCAGCGAACCCCGAAGCCTTCAGGACGAGCCGGCTTCTGGCCGTCGCGGGGATAGCCGATCCCAGTGGCTTCTTCAGCATGCTCGAAGGTCTGGGCTTCGCCCTGGCTGACCG
Organism: Candidatus Eiseniibacteriota bacterium; assembly: GCA_030630395.1. Lineage (GTDB taxonomy): Bacteria > Joyebacterota > Joyebacteria > Joyebacterales > Joyebacteraceae > Joyebacterum. The sequence goes on along the minus strand of DAOVNE010000001.1, from coordinate 8,609 downwards.
GGTGGCTTTCCCGGATCACCATGCGTACAGCACGCAGGATCTTGCCGAGCTGGAAGGGCGACTCAAGACGGCGGGTGCGCGTGCGATACTGACGACCGAGAAGGATGCTGTGAGACTGGGTGGGTGGCGTCCCGCGGTTCCCGTGATCGCCGTGGGCATTGACCTTGAAGTGCTCAAGGGCCGGGAGCTTCTGGACGACGCGCTGACCGCCGTGATGGGATCCTGAGGGAACAGGGCCCGGAGCATGGCCGGCCCGAAAAGAATCTGTGGCCTTGAGTGGCATGGAGGCAAGATGCATCTCGATGAGTATGCCGGTCTCACCGTGGAGGAACTGAGTTCGATCGTTGAGGAGTTTAAGAGATCGAAGAATGCGGTGGTTCTCGGACACAACTACCAGGTGCCTGAGATCCAGGTGCTGGCTGACTACCTGGGTGATTCGCTGAAACTGGCCCAGCTCGCCGTGGAGACCGATGCGGAGCTCATCGTGCTCTGTGGCGTCAGGTTCATGGCTGAGAGTGCAGCGATTCTGAATCCAGACAAGAAGGTGATAATATCCTCTCTCGAGGCCGGTTGTCCGATGGCGGACATGGCCACTCCCCAACAGGTGGAGGCAGAGAGGAGGAAGCACCCGGGCGCTCTTGTCGTTTCCTACGTCAACACATCAGCCGAGGTCAAGGCGGTGAGCGACGTATGTTGTACATCCTCAAACGCCGTCGAGGTCGTACAGGCAGTGGATGCCGACGAGATCATCTTCGTGCCCGACAGGAATCTGGGAGCCTACGTCGCCTCCAAGACGAGCAAGAGGATCATCCTCTGGGAGGGGCACTGCTACGTTCACAGCATGTTCGGTCCTGAGGACATCCAACTGGCTCGCGGGGAGCACCCCGGCGTGAGAATCGTGGTCCATCCCGAGTGCCCACCGGATGTCATCAACGAAGCGGACTTCGTGACATCCACCGGCGGGATGATGAAGCTCGCGGCCGAGCACGATGAGTTGATCGTCGGAACGGAGATAGGCCTTGTTGAACGCATGAATCGCGAGTACCCCGACAGGAACTTCTACCCGCTGTCCGCCTTCGCCGTCTGCAGGAATATGAAGATGACCGACCTGCCACGGTTGGCATTCGCCCTTGAGCACGAGCAGTACGTTGTCGAGGTGCCTGAGGAGACGAGAGTGCGTGCACAGCGCGCGCTAGTGAAGATGCTCGAGATGTCCCCTGGCCCATAGCGGCCTTCATCCTGATGCGGAGATGCCCTAGGATGAACACCGACTACGTTGTCGTAGGCAGTGGGATCGCCGGCCTGACCTTCGCGCTCAGTGTGGCCGAGAGCGGTCGTGTTGTCGTTATCACGAAGAAGAACGACGCGGAATCGGCCACGAATATGGCGCAGGGCGGCATAGCGGCCGTGGTCGATGACGCCGACAGCTTCGTCTCACACGTTGAGGACACCCTTGAGGCCGGCGAGGGACTCTGCGATCGCGAGGCAGTCGAGATCGCGGTCAGAGGTGGGCCGACGGCCGTTGCCAGACTGATCGAGTGGGGCACTGACTTTACGACCGAACAGAGCGGCGGCGGAGCCCCCGCATTCGCACTCGGCCAGGAAGGTGGGCACTCTGCCCGCAGGATCATCCACGCGTCCGATATGACCGGCAAGGAGATCGAGAACTCCCTCCTCTCGGCGATCAACAGCCATCCCAACATAGAGGTCCTCGAGGATCATCTCGCGCTGGATCTGATCGTGCGGAAGAGTCCCGCAGGTGAAAGCGTATGTGACGGTATCCATGTCCTCGACGAGAGCGCGGGCAGCGTCATCTCGATCACTGCAAGCGTCACCATCCTCGCAACCGGTGGGTGTGGGCGAGTCTACCTCTATACCACGAACCCTGACATAGCCACGGGAGACGGGATCGCGATGGCCTTCAGAGCCGGTGTTCCCGTCAGGAACATGGAGTTCGTTCAGTTCCATCCAACGTGCCTCTACCATGCTGACGTCCGGTCGTTTCTCATCTCAGAGGCCGTGCGCGGCGAGGGAGCCGTTCTTCTCAGCATGTCAGGTGAGCGGATCATGGACGGTATCGACCCGAGGAGGGAACTGGCTCCAAGAGACGTTGTGGCGAGAGCCATCGACAGGACGATGAAGATGACCGGTGACAAGCATGCCTACCTGGACATCTCACACATCGACGCCGACCGCGTGAGATCGCGTTTTCCGAATATCTACGCGAAGCTCGCGGAACTCGGTATCGACATGACGACCGATCCTATGCCGGTCGTTCCCGCCGCTCACTATCTCTGTGGCGGCATCGAGGTGGACATGGATTGCCGAACGGCGCTTCGCGGGCTCTTCGCGTGTGGCGAGGCAGCCCACACAGGAATGCACGGCGCCAACAGACTGGCGAGCAACTCGCTTCTGGAGGCAGTCGTTTTCAGCACGCGCGCCGCCAAGGCGGCGAAGCAGGAGTTCAAGGACCGGGGGGACGTCTCCAATTCGGTGGGGCATTACGTTTGGGAGGGCAATGCACCCGGTCCGGTGTCGGAGGGCGTTCTGATCGACTACAACTGGGATATCGTCCGCCGGTTGATGTGGGACTACGTTGGGATCGTCAGAACGGAACGTCGTCTGGAACTGGCGGTCGGAAGAATGACGACCGTCAGGCGTGAAGTTGCCGAGCACTTCGACCGCTATCCTCTGAACAGTGATCTGGTCGAGCTGAGGAACATCGCCCTTGTGGGAGAGTTGATCATCCGCTGCGCACTCAGCCGCAGAGAGTCGCGGGGGCTGCACCACATGGAGGACTATCCTGAACGGGACGACGCGCGATTCAAAAGGGACACGATCCTGATGGGAGGGAGCATCCTGTGAAGGTCGCCCGGATCATGTCTGCACTACTCACGTTGGTCCTCGTTGCCGCATCCGGAACAGCGGGGTGCGCCGAAGGAGGTGGAGAACGCATGGACTCAGAGCACGTTAGTGGGGAGACGCGTCGCCCGGTCGTGGCCGGGGCGTTCTACCCTGGTGACCCTGTGATCCTGGCGCGCGACGTTGACGGCTATCTCAAGGGAGTTCGGGCAGAACCGGTCGGAGGTGAGATCGTGGGCATCGTCTCACCGCACGCTGGGTACATGTACTCAGGTGCTGTTGCCGCTCACGCCTACGCGACGCTCGAAGGACTTCTGTACGATACCGTCATTGTCGTGGCGCCGTCCCACAGGCATGGATTCAGCGGCAGCTCCATCTATGGCGGCGACGGCTATGAGACTCCGCTCGGTGTCGTGGCCATCGATCGAGAGCTGTCCGATGCGATAGTCGAATCCTCGGATGCGTTCCGCTATGTGTCGGAAGCCCACGCCTCCGAGCACTCGCTCGAAGTGCAGGTGCCGTTTCTCCAGAGGACCCTCACCGGATTCAAGATGGTCGCGATAATCATGGGTGATCAGCGAGAGACCAGTGTGCGCGAGCTCGCTTCGTCCATCGTGAAGGCGGTGAGCGCATTCCCCGAGAAGCGTGTGCTCTTGGTGGCGAGCACCGATCTTTCGCACTACCACGGGCAATCCGAGGCGCTCGAACTTGACCGGAACGTCATCGAACGCATCGAGGCGTTTGACCCGGACGGCCTTCTCTCCGATCTTGCGCGTGGGCGGAGCGAGGCTTGTGGGGGAGGACCCACGGCGGTCGTGATGATGGCCGCGCGCGAACTCGGGGCCGACGATGCGAAAGTCCTGAAGTACGCGACGTCCGGGGATGTGTCTGGTGACATGAGCCAGGTCGTTGGCTATCTGTCTGCCGTCCTCGTGAAGGGCGGCGTCGAGGAATCGAAGATCGCGAGTGAGGAGTCAGATGCTGTGGCCGGGGAGCCGGGGAGTGAGGCGGGCGGGCCTGCGGCAGATGAGCCCGAGCGTCCCTACGAGGGACTGACACGGGAGGAAAGGATTGCGCTTCTCGAGCTGGCCCGTGGGACGATCGTGGCTGCGCTCAGTGGGGCCCCTCCGCCTGTGGCATCGATCGATACCGATGCACTCAAGGTTCACTGTGGCGGGTTCGTGACGCTCGACAAGAACGGGAGACTCCGCGGATGCATCGGCTACGTTCAGGCGGTCAAGCCGCTGGTTGAGACCGTCTCTGAGATGGCGGTTCAGGCTGCCCTTCATGATCCTCGCTTCGCTCCGGTCACTGCCAATGAGGTTCAGGATCTGGAGATCGAGATATCCGTGCTCTCTCCGCTTGTGCCGGTGGCGGATATCGCGGAGATCGTTGTGGGACGAGACGGCCTTGTTATCCGCTCGGGACGTGCAAGCGGTCTTTTGCTTCCACAGGTGGCCTCGGAGCGGAATTGGGATCGCGAGACCTTTCTTGACCAGACGTGCGTCAAGGCGGGGCTCCCGGCCGGCAGTTGGAGAGCGGAGGGTGTGACCATCCTCAGATTCACGGCCGAGGTCTTCAGCGAGAAGGAGATGGGGCTCTAGGGCCTCAAGCCAACCGGATGAGACTGCAGAGGAACATCCTGCCAGGGCTCCTGGTCGTCATCGCCGTCGCCGTCGTCGCATCGGGAACCGTGGGATTGGTCACGTCGGAGCTCGGGGGCGGGGATGGGTATACCGACGCGCGCGTTGCCCGCTATTGGGAGGCTCTTGACGACGGCTACATCAGATGCGAGCTCTGTCCTCGCCAGTGCGTTGTGCCTGCCGGCGGGCGAGGGTACTGCGGGGTGCGGGAGAACCGGGACGGGGTTTACTACACGCTGGCGTACGGGAATCCCTGCGCCGTGCACGTCGACCCGATCGAGAAGAAGCCCTTCTACCACTTCCTGCCCGAGACGACGGCCTTCTCGATCGCCGTGGCCGGCTGCAATCTGGACTGCAAGTTCTGCCAGAACTGGCACATTTCGCAGGCCAGACCGGATGAGACCTACAACTTCGCTCTCGCCCCGGGCGATGTCGTCGATCTGGCAGTCGAGAGCGGGTGCCCGTCGATCGCCTACACGTATTCGGAGCCGACCATCTTCTTTGAGTACATGCTGGATTGCGCTCGCGTGGCACGCGAGCGCGGGATACGAAACGTCTACCACTCAAACGGGTTCATCAACGAGGAGCCTCTGAGAGAGCTCTGCCAGTACCTTGACGCCGCCAACATTGATCTCAAGGGCTTCAGTGATGATTACTATCGGGAGATGACCAACGGTTCACTCGCCCCGGTCCTGAGAACACTCCGCATTCTCGTCGAGGAGGGCGTTCATCTGGAGCTTACCACACTAGTGGTCCCAGGCGAGAACGACCAGCCAGAGATGATGCGGGACATGTGCCGCTGGATTCACGCGAACCTGGGCGACTCTGTGCCGCTTCATCTTTCGCGTTTTCATCCTCAGTATCGTCTCCTGGCTCTTCCGCCGACTCCAGTGGAGACCCTTGAGGAGGCGAGGGGGATCGCCCTGTCAGAGGGACTCAAGTATGTCTACATAGGCAACGTTCCCGGACACGAGGCGAACAGCACATACTGCCCGGATTGCGGGAGCAGAGTTATCTACCGCATAGGGTACAGGGTCGATCCATCGGGGCTCAACGGCGGTCGTTGCGCGGCCTGCTCGACCTCGGTGGAGGGTGTGTGGGAGTAGCAGGATGTCACCCTTGACAGGGCCTGGTCTATCGTCTAAAGTCGAATCCGGTATTCAAGACACGCACAGGCAACCGGATTCCCTACAGACCCTCTGAAACATTGAGAAGGAGGAGTTTCATGCGTTCTCTCTTGGCGATCCTCATGATCGCTATTGTGGCAGCCATCGCCGCAGCGGATGTCATTCATGTCCCGAATGCTGAGGAGGGGCTCAACTGCATTCAGGACGGTATCAACCTGGCAGCCGTCGGAGACACAGTGCTGCTTCATGCAGGGACCTACGACAGCGTTCATTTCGCCGCGACTCCTCTGGGGCAGCGCTCAGCCATCTGCATAGCCAAGGACGGTGTGACCATTCGGGGAATCGACAGGGACGACGTGGTGATTGATCACACGCTGGCGGACTTCGGGATTCTCTGTCTCGATGTCGGAAGCTCAAGTCAAATCAAGAGCCTGACAATTCTCGGTGGTGTTGCCAAGGGGATGGACCTGGGTGATGATGAGGGGGACGGTCGCGACTTGAGGGCCGGGATCGCCTGTCTTGAGTCGGCCTCTCCGACGGTGCGCTACGTGACCATCGAGGAGAGCTCGACCGGGATCATGTGCAGGACGGATTGCGCGCCGGCAATCGAGGAGTCGGAGATCGTACGCTCCTCTCACCATGCGATCTACATCTACGAGAACGGCACATCACCTGTTGTCATTGACCAGGTGACTCTTGTCGCGAACTTCGACCACGGCGTTAAGATGTTTGGGGGATCGGCGACGATCACGAGCTCCTCCATCACGCACAACCACAAGAGCGGCATTTACGCCTGGAACTCGAACGTCACCATTGAGTACTGCAACCTCTACTGGAACGACTACAACAGCGACCCGGCCGAGAACTACGGTGGGGATCTGAGTGACCTGACCGGAACCGGTGGGAACATCTCGGAAGAGCCGTTCTACTGTGACTACACGGGGAGCGCCGGGTATGACTACCACGTCTGTTTCCTGTCACCCAATATCGGTGGTGGGGCCGGCGGTGTCAACATAGGGGCTTGGGGAGGCGGATGTTCCGATTGCGTCTCACCGGTCGAGGTGATTTCGTGGGGTGCAATAAAGGCGCTCTACAGGTAGACGTGCGGAGGGTGCTCCGCCCGCGGAAGGTGTTCCGCTGACGATTCAAAGGGCCTCGCCATTCAGGCGGGGCCCTTCGCTATCTGCACCGATCTCCTCGCCTTGAGGAGCATCGGGAGTGGAATGAGCAGGGCGACAAGGACGAACGAGTTCAACACCCCGAGTACCTTCATCGCCCCCGTGAGTCCCATGACGGGCAGCAGGAAGACTGCGGCGGCCGTCGCCCCCAGTGCCGCTCCGAACAGATCGGCCGCATACAGGCGCCCGCCCGCTGCCGCGACAGGTCCGATCTCGAGTCCCTCTCGCGTGCCGCGCGGAGCAGAGAGCGCAGCGGCCATGGGGAACTGCGCCCCGGCAAGAATGGCGGAGGCAACGACCAGGACCGGGAAGAGCGATGCCCAGTTCACGAGGCTCTCGGGTGGAAGCGCGGATATGGCATGAACGGCTCCCGCGAATACGAGTGGAACGAGGCATATCCCAGCCTGAAGAGCGACGAAGATGGGGAGGTTCGCACGCCGCCGGGCGATACGGGAGCCAATCCAGCCGCCGCCGGCGAGCCCTCCCATGAATGCTGCTGCAATGAGCGCGAGATCCCTGTAGACGTAGCCGTAGAGATTCTGAAACGTGAGGATCGCGCCGATCTGCAGGGTCATCTCAGTGAACCCGACTACGATTATCGCGAGCACAACGGCGGACCTGAACGCGACATGCGCGAGATCCTCCGCGTCGGCATGATGGTTTCCGCGGATCCAGGACAAGAGCGCCGAGATCAGGGTGACTACGAGAAGCAGCCCGCCCAGGATGAGTGTGTTCCTTAGTGTGAATGCTCGAGCTGCCGAGGTGAAGATCCCCGGAGTCGAGCCGAACTGGCGATTCCACAGGACGAGGGAAAGCAGATAGCCGGCCGGTTCGAGATCACGGTTGATCGGAGCATCCACTCTGAGAAGTGAACTCTCGAGCGACGAGATTCGCTCGGGGAGCAATCTGTCGCGCAAGTAGTAGTCGCGGAAATGCACGACGTCCAGACCACGCTCTTCGACGCGTCGCGATATTTCCTCGGTGTTCCTTGTGATCAAGCATCCATCTATCGTCGCCAGGATGTGACAGGGGTCACCGGGGAAGACCACCACGCTGTCGAAGACCTCGGACATCGTGCGTCTCAGGCACTCGATGAAGCTCGCCAGCTCGCCGCTCAGGTAATTCTCCGAGGACGTCACGGAGATTGCCACAAGCCCAGCGGGCGCCGTCGCGGTCGAGACCTGTTGGAAGAACTCCTGCGTATAGAAGCGATTCAGGAGCGTGGTTGTGGGGTCAGGCATGCTGACGATGACGACGTCGTAGACGCCGGGCGGGGACCGCATCACGAAGAGGCGTGCATCCGTGAAGACGGTTGTGACCCTCGTGTCGCTTATCCCAGCAGTGAGAGACGTCCCGTGAACGGCAATTGCTTCCCGTATGAGGCGAGGATCGAGCTCAACGTAGTCGAGAGTGAGGACCGTCGGGTGCTTCAGTATCTCCTCGACAGACCCGCCGAGTCCTCCTCCGAGGAGAAGAACTGAGCGAGGGTTGGCATGCTCTATCATCGCCAGGTGGACCGCCTCCTCGGAGGCAAGTCGGTTCGGAGAGGAGGCGACGAGCAGACCGTTCTCGTAGATGCTTCTTTGGGATCCGGTACGCGTCGTTACGATACGACCGTAGATGGAGTCGCTCGTCGCGATGAACCCGAGTTCTCTCCACTGGGCGCCCACGGTGGCGCGGTCCAGCCAAGCGCCGGGTCCGGCAAGGGCGAGAGCAAAGAGAACAAGAACGACCAGAGGGACAGCCACTCTGCGCAGTCGAGGTCGCGACACGTTGGTCAAGACGAGGAGGAGACCGGC
>DAOVNE010000254.1 GCA_030630395.1 Candidatus Eiseniibacteriota bacterium | reverse complement strand
GCAGGCGATGGACGGAAGGGGAACGCTCGCTGTTCTGGCGGAACTCGTGGACGATGCTCGCTCGATCGTGGTCGAGATCCGCGATACCGGGCCGGGAATCTCTCCCGACAATATCGACAAGATCTTCGAGCCGTTCTTCACGACGAAGGAGATAGGACGCGGCACGGGGCTCGGACTCGCGATCGCGTACGGGATCATCGAGCGGCATCACGGAGCGATATGGGTGGAGAGCAAACTCGGGGAGGGAACGTCGTTCTTCGTGAAGCTCCCGGCCGGAGGAGAGGTACCTCCGATGTAGCCGTCAGCGAAGACGCTTCTCAGATATGGCCGTCAGAGGAGACATAGCTCCGATGTAGCCGTCAATCGCCTCGTTTCACAAGTCTCCGGAACGTCCTGCTGTAGAGCGCGAAATCCTCGCCCTTGACTATCAGGCTTTCAAACACACCGCGACCCGATAGCTTCCTGAATAGGACGACCATGATTCCGCTCTGCAGTGTGTAGGCGGCCGTTGACGCCCACGCCGCCCCCTCAATCCCGTATCTCGGAATCCAGACGAAACAGAGCACGACGTTGACCCCGAAAGCGACCGCGGTCGCCACGGTCTGATAGATGCGCTTGTCGCGGCCGGAGAAGTCGCTGGACAGGATCTTGGCGACGGAGAGGGCGACGATGCCTGGGATGAGGATTCTGAAGGCGTTCACGGCTGGAGCAAACTCCATCGTGTAGAAAAGGACGAGTAGCGGCCTGCTGAGAAGATACAGAACCACGCCGGCCACCGCAGTGAGAAGAAGCGAGCTTCTCATGACCCGGGGCGTGAGTTCATTCGCCTCCTCGACCGTCATTGACGAGAGTTTGGGAAAGAGCACGACCTGCACCGACTGCGGGATGTGCGACAACTTCTCGGCCATGATCACTGAGATGGAGTAGAGCCCCTGACCCTTGAGTCCAACCATGGACAGCACGAGGAACATGTCGAAGCGGTACGTGAACTGCGTAAGGATATTGCCAACGTGCCCCTGGAGTCCGTAGACGAGTGACTTCTTAAGGAGGCCGAGTGATGGCTTCGACAGGATCACTCCGGGCCTCGTGTCGTCGCCGGTCTCGCCGCCCGGATTCCCGCCCCGCGATGCCCTGACCGCCGCCCCCACCCCTATCGCTACCCCAAGCACCTCGCTCGCCCTGTAGGCAATGAGCGCTCCAGCGGCCCCTCCCTTGATGACGAAGAGATTCACACACATGAAGCCGAGGAGGACCGCCGCCTGAATGAAGTTCGCCACATTGAACCAGCGGATGCGCTGAAGCCCAAGGAAGAGAGCGATCGCGAAGTACTTGGCCAGCAGAATGGGCACGAGGAACACGCCCGTCCTGAGGATGGAGTGGAGCGCAGGATCAGACGCCGCGTCGTAGTGTTCAAGGAACAGGAGGTAGAGAGGCACGATTATGGCTGAGAAGGCCAGCGTGAGGATGAGGCTCTGAGAGTTGATCTGGGAGAGTGGGTAGCGTCGCCTCGAGAGCAAATACGTGTGCGCCGAGTCTATGCCCAGAAGTCCGATGAACGCGAACATCGTGGGGAATGCCACCGCCGATGCATAGGTGCCCTGACCATCGGTGCCCAGGAGACGTGCGATGAGGATCGAAGTTGGGATATTGACGAGGACGATGCCCATCCGCGTGCCGAACGTCATCAGACTGTGACGGACCACCGTGCGACCGTGGCTCTCCCGATCCCCGCCGTCCCCCGGGCCTCTGTCCGCTCTCACGCTCGTCCGGCTCACTCCGTTCTCCTCACAGGCTTGAGGCTCCTCTCGCGCTCACGTCCGTCCTCTACGTTCACGACTTCGTCCCAATCCGCTCGGAGATCGCACGCTCGACGGCCTCGACCTCCATCACCTGACGTTCCTCCACAGTCGGAAGCCGCCTGTCGACATCCACGCGCGCGGCCTCACCCAACCTCCGGCGTCCGTCATCGTCCGCCAAGAGATCGAGCAGGATTCCGGCAAGCCTCGGGAGCCCATCGACCGGCAACAGGATGCCGTTCTCTCCATCTCGCACGACGTCGGCCGTGCCTCCGGTGTCGAGAGCGACCACGGCCAGCCCCGACATCATGGCCTCGTCCGTGGGGTTCCCTGCATTCGTCCTGTCGGAGAGAGCGACGAAGATATCTGCGATACCATAGACATCCGGCAGCTGGTCTCTGTCGATGCCGCCTGTGAATACGACGCTTTGCCCAAGCCCAAGCTTCACGCTCAGTTTCTCAAGGGAGGCGCGCTCTTCCCCGTCCCCCACAATGAGAAACGTGGCGTCGCTCCGCTCGGCCAGTACACCCTTGGCCGCATTCAGAAGCCTCTCAACATGTTTCTCGGGATGCAGGCGGGTGACAGAGAGAATCACGGGACCGGAGCCCGGAAGCCCGACCCGCCGGCGTACGTCGGCGACATCCGGCTTCTTCATGTACGGCGCCCTGTCGAGACCGTTCGACCAGAAGAAGAATCTGTCCATGTCGACGCCCAGCCGTCTCGCGATCGCGTCACCACCCGAACCGTCGTTGTGGAGAATGATATAGTCAGCCGGTGTCTTGAACGCCCGGATCTCACGGTAGCGAAGTCGGTACTTGATGAGATGATCGATCACCTCGCCGATCGAGGTCCCGAAGAGACGGGTGACATTCGGGATGCCTCGCTCCTCGGCGATGATGCGCGCTACCGGCGCTCCGAGCGCTCCCATGCCGAACATAGCATCGGGCACAAGCTTGTCCGCCAGCTCGCGCGCGTGCCGTGTCGCGTGTGAGAGCCAGTGCTGGTAGGAGGTGAAGAGCCTTATGTGCTGGAGAATCTTGCTGCCCTTGACCTCCGGCATGTAGTCGATCGCGGTGTGGAAGCGATGGAGGTGGACGCCGTGGTAGTCCTCCTCGAGCGGACTGCCCGGGGGACCCGGCATCAGGATGTGGAGTTCGTGGCCCTGCTTCGGGAAACTCGTGATCGACAGGAAGAATGACGGTGCGCCGCGTCCCTCCCCCATCGACCAGAACTCGGGCCAAGGGTATATGGCGAGAATCTTCATGGCGTGTAGCCTAGCATGCCGGCCGGTTGCGGGCAATGTCGGAGGAGGAGCTCCTACTGAAGCTCGCAGCCCAGCTCCGAGAGACGCTTGAGCAGATCGTCGTCTCCGGCTCTGGCCACAACTGCCCACACTCCATTGAGCGCCTCTGCGATGTCGGGCCGCGTGAGAAAACGCTTCGACTGATCTCCCAGCTCGGACGCGATGGCGATGGCTGCTTTGATCGCGGACCTGGCATGCTCGATCGTGGCGTGGTCGTCGGAGTCACTGCCTGCGCCCTCCGCGGCGCGAACCGCGAGGGCGTGGCTAATGATTGCGAGTCCCTG
>DAOVNE010000049.1 GCA_030630395.1 Candidatus Eiseniibacteriota bacterium | reverse complement strand
TCCCTGTCCCAGTTGACCCATGAAGTGTCCTCACCGCGGGCGTGCATGGATCGGTAGATATTGCAGCCCCAGGTTATCTCGCTTCCGCTCTTGTAGCGCACGCTGGCGAACGGGATCCGTATCTCGGCGTACCAGCCGCTCTCGTCCGTGGAAGTTTCCGCGTCCCAGACAGCGTCCCAGTCCGGGTCCATCTGGCCATCGTTGTAGACATAGACGTCACGCTGAACACCATGCGGATTCACGCGGAAGTTGTATCCGGTGACGTGGTCATGGTAGGTGTCCAGATAGATACTGATGATGTCCGAGCCGATCATGTTGTCACGGCGACATAGCTGGCTGCGAATGTCCTCCGGGGTCGATTCAAAACAAGCTATGCCGAAGTATATCGCTTCGTCATCGTAGACGACTCTGAAGGTCGTCTGCTCGCTCGCGTCCTCTCCGCGGTTCGGATCCCACTGGCGAAAGCCACCCGCCAGCTCAGCATTCGGCCACACCGGGTCGTCCAATCGCCCGTCCAGTATGACAGCCTCGCCGTCAGCCAGTCGATGCGCCCGTACCGACGGCCGCTCTGTGGCGATGCCGTCAGAGAGGCCGTTCAGGCCATTGGCGACATCCGACGGCTCGAACGCGGGAAACGATGCCTCGGCGCCCGAAGCCGAGATGAGGAATGACAGTGATGCCGCAAACGCAAGCATGGATGGGAGGCGCATTTTCACTCCTGTGGGACGGGGTCACTCGATCGTGAGACTCGTACAACCGCCTCATCTGACACGTTACCACTCCGTAGCGTTGGATGCGATGCTCGCGTTGGCGCGGATGCCCTGACCGGTTCGCACATTCGGGCACTCAGGCGGCCGCTCTGGAACCGGCGTCTCACGAATGCACGGATTTCCCTCTTGCCGAATCACGCTGAGTGGTAGTATCAGCCGACAACGTGGAGATACCCCCTACGCAAGGCGCATCATATGAAGCCGATTGCTCTCGTTGTCTGTATGCTGCCACTCATGACATGCACGGCCGCTGGAGAAGGCCTCGTCGAGCGGTTCGAGGGAGCATTCCCCCCTGCCGGCTGGGTGGTCGAGGACCTCGCGGGAAATGGTGTCACGTGGGACACGAATACTCACTGGGGCATTGATAACTGGACGGGGGGCCTGGGATCGTGCGCATGTGTCAGACCAGAGGCGGCTGGGGAGCTGGCGTTCGACACGACACTCGAGACGCCGCAATTCCAGTGCCCTCTCAATGCCATCCTCTTCTTCCGAGCCAACTACCAGAACTTCATGAACAGGGATTTTCTCGAGGTGGACCTCTGGTTCGAGGGGGGCTGGACGAACATCCTGAGCTGGAACGAGGATCACGGCACGTCGAACGGTCTCCCGGGCCATGACGTAGTCATCCCTCTGGATCTCTACGCCGGGGGTACCATTGCGCTGCGATTCCACTTCTTTGATCCAAGTGAAAACGGCATCGCGTGGTACGTCGAGATCGATGACGTGATCGTCGGCGATGAAACTCCCACTGAACGCACCCACTGGGGCGGCATCAAGGCCCTGTACAGGTGACAAGAACCTGCGATTCCCCCTTGCATGACGGTCCCAGATGCGGTAGACTATGAGTAATGTTCAGATAACCTGCAGCGCATTGTCCGTGTCTCGATTGCCCCAAGCGTGGAGGTGACGATGAGCGGTTCTGGAAGGTCCAGTGCGATGGACACACTGTCGACGGCAACCTCGACACAACGGGTTGCCTGATCTGAATCGAGGAGGACGGAAGATGAGATCCCTTGCTATCGTGATGGTCCTGATACTCGCGGCGGCTCCGGCGTGGGGACAGGCCTTCACGGAAGATTTCAATGCCGGTATCCCGGGAAGCTGGACGATTATCGACAACGCCGGCACCGGCTGCATCTGGGACACCAACGTGGCCTGGGGCGATGATAACTGGACGGGCGGCGACGGCATGTGCGCCGACGTCAACTCTGACACGTACGGCACGGCCGACTTCGACACAGAGCTCATCACACCCAGCTTCATTGTCCCGGACGAAGCCACGCTCGTGTACGACTCAAACTACCAGAACTACGCCAGCGAGGATTTCGCCGACACCGACATCGACGTTGGCGCCGGCTGGGTCAACCTGCTTCAGTGGAACGAGGACCATGGTGGATTCAAGGCGCTTCCGGGCGAGCATGTGATCATCGATCTCGGCGCGTACGCCGGTGCGACCGCCCGTATTCGCTTCCACTACTGGGATCCCGCACCTGACGACTGGGAGTGGTACTGGGAGGTCGACAACGTCGAGGTGACGGGCGAAGTACCGGTCGAGGAGACGAGCTGGGGCAGCATCAAAGCGATGTTCAGATAGAGCACGTTGCCTGAGGGGACAAGGCGCAGCATGTGCGCTTGCAGCTCTCTGGCAGGAGCCAATAACGAAGAGAAGGCCCGACCATCCGGTCGGGCCTTCTTCTATTCTTGTCTCGCTCGCTTCGTGCCGCATCACCTGAGCACGATCATCTTCCGTTCCTGCCTGAATCCGGAGCCTTCGAGCCTGTAGAAGTAGACGCCCGCCGCGACATGATCTCCACTCGAGTTCCGCCCATCCCAGACCACCTCCCTGCGACCCGGCGACTCATTCTGACGTTCGAGTTTCCTGACAAGTCTCCCTCTCACGTCGAAGATATCAAGTGTCACCACTCCCCCTCCGGCGGGCACGTCGTACTGGATTCTCGTTGTGGGACCGAAGGGATTCGGTCTGTTCTGATAAAGGGCGAACGAACTTGGTATCTCAGGATCGTGACCGACACCGGTCTCATCAGCGGTCCACGTAACGACAAGCTCGTTGCAGGACGGGAAGTCTCCGAAGTTCATGTAGACGAGTTCAGCCCTCCAGAGAATCGTGTCGCCGGGATTCTGAAATACAAGGGGTCTGCCACCCGGAACAACCTCCTCCCAAGCGGCTCCGCCATCGGCGCTCATCTCCCAGCGGATGGAGTCTGTTTGAGTCGTCTCTATCTCCACGTTTATGATCTCGCCGGTGGTCGTCCCGATGGGAAGCGACATCACGAAGTCCTGTTCGATTTCCAGACGGTGCTGGAGAACCTCCATCACCTTCACCCCGGACTCGCTGTCCGAGATGTATGCGTAGTCACCCGCCAACGCCACGCCGTAGGCCCAGTCATCCACATCGCTGTGCCCGACAGAGAATGGACTCGACGGATTCGAGATGTCCACGGCCTCGAACCCCCACACACCCAGAGCGACGTATGCCCTGTCGCCGCAGACGGCAATCCCGTAGGCGCCGGCAGCGATGTTCAGTGATGCCATCTGAACCGGATCGGATGGACTACTTATGTCGATGATCCTGAGCCCCGAACCGGCATCGGCCACATACGCGATGTCTCCGCGGACCTCGACTCCTCGCGCGTCCTGCGGGGCGTCGGAGCTCCCGACTATCTCCAGGGTCTCGGGATCGCTCGCATTGAGCACCTGAAGGCCACCGTAGCGGTCAGCCAGGTAGATCATGTCTCCGTCCACGGCAATGCTGTAGGCCGTGCCAGGTGTGTCGCAGAGACCAACCGGCAGCGGGTTCTCGGGGTCCGTGACATCGTAGGTCCCAACGCCTGCGTTCCCGTCAGCCAGGAACACGATATTCCCGAACGCCTCAGCATCGTACGCGAATCCAGGAGAGTTGTAGCTTCCGACCTCAACCGGCATATCGATATCGGTCACGTCGACCACGCGAAGGCCGAATCCGCCGTCGGCGACATAGCAGTAGTTGCCGGCCACGTCCAATCCATACGATCTGCCAGGCGTATCAACGTCTGAAGCAAGTACCGGGACAAGCGGGTTCGTGATATCTATGATCTGAAGACCAGCGAGCTGATCCCCCACGAAGCAGTGGTTTCCTTCCACCACGATCCCAAACGCATCGCCTGGGGTATCGATGAAGGCTATCGTTCCCGGAGGCACGGGCGACCCCACGCGCACTACGTTGAGACCATCTGCCGTATCTGCCAGGTATGCGTGAGCGCCGACGACGGATACGCCACGTGGCCCCATCGCAGAGCCGAGTTCGCCCTCGACAACCGGTGCGGCAAGATCGCTGACGTCTATGACCAGGAGTCCGTCCGCCCAGTCGGCAACATATACGCGGTCACCTGCGACGGACATGCCGCTCGGCTGTCCGCATCCCAGTATCGTGCCAATTGCCCAGGAGTTGTCATGAGCGCTGATATCAACGGTCTGGAAGAACGACTCACTGGGAGGAGGCCATTCAACGCTGAAACCCGCGACGTAGGCGATGTCCCCGTCCACGGCCACGGTGTACACGTCCCCAGGCGTCAGGTGTTTCCCTGCGTTCAGAGGAACCGTGGGATCACTGATGTCGATGATGAAGAGTCCACTACCTTTTGCGGCCACAAAGGCGGTGCGGCCGCTTAAGGTGATGTCCACGGATTCACTGGCAAGCTCCAGCGCACCCGCCAGGAAGGGAGCGGTCGGATCGCTGATGTCGACGACTCGGAGGCCATCCTCACCTGCTGCGACGTACGCATAGTCGCCGGACACTTCGACAGCAAGAGCCACCGTGGGCATGGCGCAACTGCCGACGGATTCAGGAATCAGGGGATCGTCTATGCCTATGATCTGAAGCCCCGCAAGCCGGTCGGCCACGAATGCGAGATTCCCGGCCACGGCGACGTCCCTTGCATCACCCGGCGTTTCGTAGCTCCCAATGACAAGAGGATCGGTGGGATCGCTGATGTCGATGACAAGGAGCCCACCCGCATCGGCAGCGACATATGCAATGTCACCGACGACCTCAACCCGAAGACCCAAGCCTGCAAGACCGGTGTTTCCCACCATTCCGATCTCGAAGAGCGGGAGTTCTATCCGTCCGAGGGCCGTGTCCCAGACCGCGGTCGTGGCGGTGACATCCTTGAACTCCGCGTCGAAGAAGTCCTCAGAGAAGATGTGAACGTCCGCGCTCGCAGAAGCCGCGAACGCGACCAGGAGCAGCGTGACAAGCTGTCGGAGTATGAACCTCCACTTCTCCACGGCATTCCTCCCTCTCCACCACGGATGTGCGAATCAGCGATACCAATCAAGGATACCACAATCGGCGGGGCCGGTCAAGGAGCTGGAGTCTCCCACCGGCGGGCCGGCTATTGCTTTGCATGCTCCTCCCGAGGCCTGTACTATCGCGCAATCCACTCGTAACCATACGTCCGACCCGAGATCCGGGGCTGCACGGCTCCCGCCGGCGCGGCGAACTCCACGCCGGCTGAAACGAGCCCCGCCCGGACAGAATTGGCGAATCCGTCATGCACTGGGACGAAGACATCCACGGGGATGAGCAGGAGGCGAAGCGGCTTCCGCTCCGGGCAATGATCCGGAGAATCCTGCCGCTCTTCCGGCCGCACAGGCGCAGGCTCGTGGGAGCGGCTCTCTTGATGCTCATTACGGCTGCGGCGGAGCTCGCCGGGCCTCTCATCGTCCGACACGTTCTCGATACCGACATCCCGGCCGGAGACGGCGGAGGAGTGCTCCGCCGTGGACTCCTGTATGTCGCACTCTACGCTCTCGGAATGGGCGCGGCATACGTGCAGGTCGTGATCGTCTCGAGGATCGGACTGTCCATAATCACTGAGCTCAGGGAGCAGACATTCTCGCACCTCATGGGACTCTCGCTCGCCTACTTCGACAAGAACTCCCCGGGCGTGCTCATGGCAAGGGTCGAAAGCGACATCGAGCGTCTGCGGCACCTCTTCTCCGATGTGGCTCTGGCGCTTCTGAGGAACGTTGTGCTCCTGGGCGGAACGATCACGGTCATGCTCGCCGCGGACGCCCGCGTGACACTGTCGATCATCATAATGATGAGTCCGGTGGTCTTCGCGACCTACTTCTTCCTGAGGTACATCCGGCGCGCATTCCGCACCGTCCGGAAACTCTATGCGCGGATCTCGGCCTTCCTCACCGAGTACGTGCAGAGCATTCCGATACTTCAGATCTTCGGGTACACGGAGACGGCGCAGATGAACCTCATGCGCCTCAATAGAGACAAGTACTCAAAGGAGATCCGAATCTACTTCAGAGAATACGCCTTCTGGGGCGCCTTCTCTTCGGCCGAGATCGCTGCCGTCATGGTCATCATCTACATCGGAGCAAGACACACGTTCGGTGTGGCGATGACGGTCGGAACGCTCGTGCTCTTCATCGAGTACACAAGGCGTCTCTTCTGGCCGCTCGTGATGTTCTCGGAGCAGCTTGATTTCATCCAGCGGGCATTCGCGTCGGCTGACCGGGTCTTCGCGATACTCGACACGCCATCCCGCACACCTGACTGGAAGGACGCCGTCGGGGATATCCCAGCAGACTGGAACGTGCTGGCCTTTGAGAACGTCACGTTCCAGTACGACGGAGGCGCCACGGCACTCGACAATGTGAGCTTCGATGTTCGGCACGGAGAGAGGGTTGCGCTTGTGGGGCTCTCCGGAGGGGGCAAGACGACTGTCACGAATCTCCTTCTGAGATTCTACGAGCCGACTGAGGGCAAGATAACGCTCGACGGTGTAGACATCCGGCAGTTCAGACAGAAGGAGTGGAGACGCAGGATCGGCCTCGTCCTCCAGGACATACATCTCTTCCCCGGGAATCTCACGGACAACCTGAAGGTCCTCCGGGAAGAGATCCCGGACGACGCGATCGCCCGAGCGTTAGAGATCGTGCAGGCGGGCAGAATGGTTGAGCGGCTCCCGGATGGCTACAACACGGAGCTCTCCGAGGGAGGATCCAACCTCTCGATGGGCGAGCGGCAGCTTCTCTGCTTCGCGCGGGCGATCGTCGACAATCCGGATATCCTCGTGCTCGACGAGGCGACATCGTCCGTCGACCCCGTGACAGAGGGCAGGCTTCAGGATGCCCTCGACAGCCTGCTTGCGGGACGCACGTCGTTGATCGTGGCCCACCGGCTCTCAACGGTCACGGGCGCGGACCGGATATTGGTTCTACACGAGGGACAACTGATAGAAGAGGGCAATCACGACGAGCTGTACGCGCAGGACGGGATGTACAGGGATCTCTTCGATCTGCAATTCGCAGCACAGGCAACGGAATGAGCGAAACCACAGAGAAGCGCCAGACGGACGGCACAGATAGCGCTCCGAAGCTCAGCCTGAAGGAGCACATCCTGTGGATGTGGGACTACTGGCGCCCACACAAATACCTTCTCGTCTTCATGGCGGCATTCACGCTCCTGTCGACTGCTGTGACGGTGGCATATCCGCTCGTCTTCAGGACCGTCATTGACCGGGTCTCCGGCATCTTCGAGTCCGGCACAGCAGATGCGAGCATTCGCGGGATTATGGTCATCCTGGGCGCCATACTCGTGGGGCACTTCATCTCACGCCTCTACCCCGCCACCCGCGCCATGATCAACGCACGGCTCGAGCGTGACATACGCGACGACGTGTTCGGCCAGCTCATGACGAAGGACTACCACTTCGGTGGTAGATTCCGCACCGGAGACGTGGTCACGCGCCTGACTGACGATATCGCCGAGTGGCCGAAGGTCTCGTGGTTCGCCTGCTCGGGTATCTTCCGCGCGGTCGAGTCGAGCTCGAAGCTCATCTTCTGCCTTGGAGCCATGCTCGTCATGAACCCAAAGCTCACGGGGCTCTCCGTGATCCCCCTCCCTATCATGATGTGGATCTTCTA
>DAOVNE010000221.1 GCA_030630395.1 Candidatus Eiseniibacteriota bacterium | reverse complement strand
TAGATGAGGACACGATAGAGTGTCTTGAGATATGCGTCGGCTTCCTCGACGCTCGAGATGTCGGGCTCGCTCACGACTTCCACGAGCGGAACACCGCCTCTGTTCATGTCCACAAGACCAACGGCGCCGGAACCGTGCGTGCCCGTCGCGAGCGATTCATGCACGGTCTTCCCCGCGTCCTCCTCGATGTGGATGTCCCGGATACGGACACGCGTCCTGGTTCCTTGAACGTCCACATCCACGTGCCCACCGGTGGCGAGCGTGGTCCGGTGCTGCGTTATCTGATAGCCCTTCGGCAGGTCGGGGTAGAAGTAGTTCTTCCTTGCGAAGGATGAGCGTGCGGTGATGTCAGATTCCAGGGCGAGCGCAACACGTATGGCGAGTTCGACGGCCTCACGGTTCAGAACCGGAAGCGCTCCCGGAAGACCGAGACAGACAGGGCAGACGCGGCTGTTCGGTGCCCCGCCAGGCTCGTTGGCACATGCGCAGAAGATCTTGGTCGCAGTGGCAAGCTGCGCGTGAACCTCAAACCCGATGGCCACATCACGCATCATGCGTCTCTCCCCGTCCTCTCCACCTCGGGAACGCCAAGGTGAGGTCCCGACGCCGCCTCATACTCGCGCGCGACGCGGAACATCATCGGCTCCATGAATCTGTTTGCTGTGATCTGAAGACCGACTGGAAGCCCCGTGCTGCTCAGTCCACACGGCATGGATAGTGCGGCGATTCCCGCGAGATTCGCAGGTACTGTGAAGATATCGGAGAGATACATCGCGAGCGGGTCGTCGATGTGCTCACCCAAACGGAACGCGGGCGTGGGAGAAGTCGGCGTCACGATCACATCGAAGCGCTCAAACGCGCTTGCGAAGTCGTTGGCTATCAGTGTCCGAACGCGCTGCGCTCTCAAGTAGTAGTCATCGTAGTATCCGGATGCGAGCGCGTAGGTCCCGAGCATGATCCGCCGCTTCACCTCGGCTCCGAAGTCCTCGCTTCGGGTCTTCACGACGATCTCGTCAAGGCCATCTGCCCCGAGCGCCCGATGGCCGTAGCTGACTCCGTCGTATCGAGCCAGGTTTGACGAGGCCTCCGCGTTCGCGACCAGGTAGTATGATGCCACCGCGTACTCGCTGTGCTCAAGCTTGAGTTCGTCCACATCGGCGCCCAGAGAGCGCATCACATCGGCGGCGGCGAGCACGGCCTCCGCAACCTCTGGATCCACACCCTCTCCGATCGACTCTTTCGGGATGCCTACACGTACGCCGCTCAAGTCCCCTGCCGCCGAGCCCGTGTACTCCAGCACATCGGCGTCCGACGCGGTAGCGTCTCGGGGATCCGCTCCGGAAATCGCGGCGAGGAGCTCGCCTGCGCCGTCAACGTCTCGCGACATAGTGCCGATCTGGTCGAAGGACGAAGCGAATGCGACGAGACCGTACCGGGAGACACGTCCGTAGCTCGGTTTCACACCGACGATCCCACAGAATCCGGCCGGCTGCCGTACGGATCCTCCTGTGTCGGTCCCAAGTGCCAGCACAGCCTCGCCGGCCGCGACCGCCGCGGCGGAGCCGCCACTCGAGCCGCCCGGCACGCGACCCAGGTCCCAGGGGTTTCTCACTGGTCCGTAAGCCGAGTTCTCATTGGACGAACCCATTGCGAACTCGTCGAGATTGGTCTTCCCCACAGTAATCGCGCCTGCACGCCCAAGTCGTTCGACGGCCGTCGCGTCATAGGGTGGATCATACCCGGCCAGAATCCGGGAAGCGCATGTGGTCCCGAGTCCGCGGGTCGAGATGTTGTCCTTCACTGCCACCGGGATTCCCGCCAGTGGACCGAGTCTCTCACCACGCGTGCGAGCCGCGTCGATCTCGCCGGCCTCCGCCAGGATATCCTGCCGGTCGCGGACGCGAATGAAGGCGCTGAGTGAGTGCTCTACACCCTCGTTCCTGCGCAAGACAGACTCGACCAGATCACGCGCCGAGAACGTCCCGTCCTTGAGACCGCGGCGAGTTTCGCTGAATGTCAGTTCGTAGAGTTCCATGGGCCTCGTGTGCGGGTGCCGTACGCGAACATCATGGACATGAAATGCCGGTGCCGCCCGCGGACATCAGCCTTCCGGCAGGAACCCGGGGACGCGAAAGAGGTTCCCGTCCCGATCGGGTGCGTTCGTGAGGACATCATCCGGCTTGAGCATCTCCCCGACGCGATCCTCACGGAAGACGTTGTCGCGGCGAAGGAGGGCGAAGGCAGGGTCAACGCCGTCGAGCTTCGCTCCCGACAACTGAGCCACATAGCTCAGGATGGCGTCCATCTCACCGGTCAGCTTCTTCAACTCATCATCGGAGAACGAGAGCTTCGCGAGCGCGGCGATGTGCCGTATGTCGTCGGTCGTTGCCGCCACTATCCTAGCCTCCGTCGTCAGTCACCCACCAGTTCAAGCTTGCCGTACCTTAGCATGATCCGCTTCTCTATTCCAGACTCGCCCTCACCGAACCGCACGCGCACGATAGCATCGCCGGACGCGCCTGCGATCTCGAGCACGACTCCCTCCCCCCACGCCGCGTGGCGAACCCGCGTTCCAACTCTGAGCTCGGTCCTCTCCTGAGACATACCCTCGTAGTCCGGGAACACATCCCCACGTGGCGCCTGGGGGCTCGCCGAACGACGGGAGCCCGAGGGAGCAGCGGGACGACGGCGCCCAAACGACGCCTGACGGTACGATCCCGCGCCCCGGCTGGGCTTGGGACCGGCCGAGACCGCCTCGACATGCTCCGGATCGATCTCGCGGAGAAAGCGCGATGCGGACCGAAGGTCCATCGTGCTTCCACGTCGCCGCGTGTCGGCCGCGAACAGATGTAGCTCGTCCTTGGCACGCGTCATCCCGACATAGAACAGGCGACGCTCTTCCTCCATCTCATCGTCGTCATCATACGCGGACTCGTGGGGAAGCAGCCCATCCTCCATGCCAGGTATCAGGACGATTCCGAACTCGAGTCCCTTCGCACTGTGGAGAGTCATCAGTGAGACGGCATTCGCCCCGTCCTCCCACTGGTCGATGTTGGCCACGAGGGCGACCTGCTCCAGGAATGCACCCAGGGTTCCTTCTCCGCTCAGCTCGATGAACTCGCTCGCCGCGGAGACAAGCTCCTCGAGGTTGGCAAGCCGTTGCGCCGACTCCTCGCTGCGTCTGCCCTCAAGCCACGTCACGTACCCGGACTCATCGAGCAGATCGTCGATGAGTTCGTTGACAGGAGTCGCGTCGCTCGTCTCACTCAACCTGGCGAACATCGCCCCAAGCGACACCATCCCGTCCCTGGCAGCGGCCGGGATACCCACCACATCACCGGCCCTCGCGAGCGCATCAATGAGCCTGATGCCCTCGGCCTCTGCGAACTCCTCGAGCCTCTCGACGCTCTTCTCACCAGCGCGGCGAGGGGGCACGTTGATTATCCTCTTCAGGCTGACCTCATCGGCGGGGTTGATGATGACCCGAAGGTACGCGAGCACATCCTTCACCTCTGCACGCTCGTAGAACCTGACCCCACCAATGATGTCGTACGCGATACCCGCCCTGCGAAGACTGTCCTCGATCACCCTCGACTGGGCGTGCGTCCGGTAGAGCACAGCGAAGTCGCGGTAGGACAGCTCACGTCCGCTCATGATCATGAGCACTGTGTCCCTGATGGCGTCGGCTTCCTGGTACTCGTTCGAGACGCGCGTGAGCCGAACGGGAGCACCTTGCTCGCGCTCGGTCCAGAGCTTCTTCTCCTTGCGTCGCTCGTTGTTGCTCACGACATCGTGAGCCGCGGC
>DAOVNE010000255.1 GCA_030630395.1 Candidatus Eiseniibacteriota bacterium | reverse complement strand
CAGTGATTGAGACCACCCGTGTTGTTCTCAAGGAGTCTGTTCGCGGAGCCATTCACAATGTGGAGGTCACAGGTCCCGTCCCCGTTGAAGTCGCCGAACGAGAGACCCCACGTCGTGCGGTCAGAGCTCGCCGGTTTGATCGACGCATCGAAGAAGCTCCAGCCCGGAGCACCCTCGCTGCGATACAGAATATTGGGCTCTCCGTAGCGTCCGACGTACAAATCCAGATCCCCATCGTTGTCCCAGTCGGCCCACGCCACGCCGGTCCCGAGTCCCACGCTCCCGAGCGGGGCTACAGTGGCGTCCACGAAGACGCCGTCGTCGTTACGGAACAGGTGATCCGCGCTATTCATGTTCGTTATGAAGAGATCGAGATCCCCATCGTTGTCATAATCTCCCCAAGCGCAACCGACGGTCTTGCTGCTGTCGTTCAGAGGCGCCACTGTCACATCCGCGAAGACGCCGTCATCATTTCGGAACAGCCTGTTGGCGCTTCCTCTATTGGCAACGTAGAGATCCGGATCGCCATCGTTGTCGTAATCTCCCCAGGCGGCTCCCTGCGAGTAGGCGGAAACAGCTGAGATCACCCCGCCGACCGCCGTGAACTCCCACGATGGAGGCCCCCCGTTTCTGAGAAGGACGTTGAGCCCGTTGTTTGCGAGAAAGATGTCGACATACCCGTCGAGATCGTAGTCCGCCCACGCGACCGTCCAGCATTGGCCGGCGTCGGCGAGTGCGCCGATCGAAGCATCTATGAAGACGCCCCCTCCCTCATTCCTGAAGAGGTTGTTCGTCCCGTAGGAGGTCCCCACGTAGAGATCCAAGTCTCCGTCGTTGTCGTAGTCAGCCCAGGCGACTCCGGTGTTGTACCCAGTGTCTCCAAGTGGAGCCGTGGTCGCGTCGACAAAGACC
The DNA here is from genome assembly GCA_030630395.1 of Candidatus Eiseniibacteriota bacterium. GTDB lineage: Bacteria > Joyebacterota > Joyebacteria > Joyebacterales > Joyebacteraceae > Joyebacterum. The sequence goes on along the minus strand of DAOVNE010000255.1, from coordinate 2,439 downwards.
CCGCCGTCGTTTCGGTAGAGGCTGCTCGCAGACTCGGTATCGGATACGTAGAGATCCTGGTCTCCGTCGCCGTCGAAGTCTCCCCAGGCAACTCCGCCGTCCCTCGTGTTGGTTTCGAGGATCGGATTCATGACCCGGATCCACGGCGCTGTCTCCCGTGAGATAATGGGGACTACCGTCACGGTTACGTCGCCCTGGAAGCGCATGCAGTCATTGCTACCGGCGCAGACGGGCCAGTCGGCGTTCGCCTGCTCGTAGGCGGCGCGCACGGTCCATCCCTGATTCATATAGCTGAACAGAGCGTTTTGCCAGTTGAGGGAGAAGGTCCAGCACGCGGCGCACTTCGAATCCCCCATACCGCAGTATCCGACGACGGAGGCGCCTTCCGAAGCGCCCTTCCGGAATTCGTTCGCGAAGGTGCCGTTTCCCACCGAGCACATCCCACCGCAGCTCCCTATGAACGCGAAAGGCATCCGACCGTAGTTCTCGATCCACGTTTCGATGTTGTCCGCCGTCGTGTAGCGGATCCATGTACCTGCAGTACACCCGCTTCCGAAGTAGTCGCTGCCGCCGTGTGCCAGTTCATAGAACAGCGCGACATCGTTGTCCTGAATGTGACCACTGACCTCGGCCTCCGTCGGCCAGATGATCTCCTCGGTGGGATAGCCCATGGTCTCGAACCAGGTCTTCGCGTTGCCCGACCAGCTATCCCACGCACCGCTGCACGGTCCCTCTTCCCACGGCCCCGTCAGCGAGAAGCCTGCAGATGGTGGCGGTATCCCCGGACCCACAATGGCGCCCGTGACCGCATCGATCACGGTAACGGTACGAACACCGCGGACGCTCACGCTGTGGACGACCCAGCACGGGTTCGTGGGTGCCGGCTCGAACGGGAAGACGTCCGATTCCGGAGAGATGATGAAAAAATCTGTGAAGAGGATCTCGCCGTCGATCATGGCCTCTGCGTCGAGGTCGGAAAGGGAGATCACTGGGAGACTCGATGGAAGATCGTCACGCCAGTGGCTCTTGCGCGCCAGGAGTTCCCCTGTGAGGCGGTCGAACTGGTAGACCACGTAGTCCTTCTCGACGATGGCGCCGTCGAGCATCCGCTGGTGGAAGAGAACGGCCATATCTTCGCTGATGACCGTCTCATCGAAGTACCGGCCGCCATCACCGAACTGCTCCAGCAGGGCCTCCTGTGAAGCAGCCGTCCACGGTTCCGCCGTCGCGCACACCGGCGCAAGAGCCACGGCTGCCGCGACAACGAGAATGAACGTGAAGAGGGACAGCGTCGCCCACAAGGGGGACCGGGGACCGCCTGATCTCATTTGAGCGCCCTCCATGAGAAGAGGGCGGTCACGGCACGCCGCACACCGCCCCCATCCAGATCGCCTTGCCCACTGGTAATCACCTCATGAACACGACCTTCTGCTGGTCGGTTCTTGTCTCTGTCACAAGCCGCGCGAAGTAGACGCCCGCCGAGACGAACTGACCGGCGAGGTCCGTCCCCGTCCAGATAATCTCACCCTCACCAGTCGAGCCGGCACTCGCGCTCATTCGGCTGACGAGCCGCCCAGACACGGAGTAGATCTCCACGGTGACGGCATCTGAGCCGGGAGCGGTGAAGCTGACCGTCGTGCTTCCCTGAAACGGATTGGGCGAGACTGAGCGGATCATCGCCACACGCGTATCGACATCGGGAATGCCGGTCCCGGTCGGCCAGAGCACCGCGTCGAGTTCTGCCAGCCCGCCAGCACCAACCACGACATCGTAGAAGGTCTGCGTGTCGTACCCGTCGCAGGAGAATTCAATCGTGTAGGTTCCCGCAACCAGCATTCGCCAGTATCGGCCGTAGGCCGCGTCGGTCAGTCTCGCTTCAATCTCATCCGACGAGTTCTCTATGACCTTGACCTCGGCGACAAGCGGACTCCCTGTTGTCCCGTCTGTCACGTGACCCGTGAGACCGGGACCGTAGACGCGGTCCAGCAGGTAGTACGAACCGAGGGACACTCTCTCGCAGTACTCGTCAACATCAGCCCCGGGCGGGATACACATCTGGCTCATGATCTCCATCGTGAGACCGATGGTCCCGAGCACGCCGTACTGCCAGTTCCGGGCCTTGCCGGCCGTCGCGTATCCGTAGATAGCCATATAGGACGTGTCGTCCAGCTTCGTGGTCTTCCCCGCCAGGCCGAGTGCTATGCTGTAGACAACGTCGTAGTCAGGACAGAACCCGATCGTCGGCCAGTACCAGGGGTAGTAGATGCAGTCCCCCATTGAGACGAGGGGGCTATGGTAGTTGAGCGCGAAGACCGGCTTCTCGGCGATGCACAGGTCCCTCATGATCTGGGTCTCGTTCTCGGAGAAGGGAGCAGTCCCGCGGTAGTAGGGCGACGTCCACTCGCCGGAACCGCCTACGGCCCAGTTGAAGTCGTAGTT
>DAOVNE010000166.1 GCA_030630395.1 Candidatus Eiseniibacteriota bacterium | reverse complement strand
CTCTTCTTCAATCTGGTTGCCGAGCTTCTCGCCCTTGAAGATCCAGACCTTTACACCAACCGTACCGTGGGAGGTCTTCGCGGTGGACTTGGCGAAATCGATGTCCGCCCGCAACGTGTGTAGCGGCACGCGTCCCTCACGATGCTCCGTAACGCGCGCCATCTCGGCGCCGCCGAGCCTACCTGCGCATCTGATCTTGATGCCCTTGGCTCCAAGCCGCATTGCCGATTCCGACGCCTTTCGCATCGCGCGCCTGTATCCCATTCTCTGCTCCAGCTGCCTGCCGATGTGCTCGGCGACGAGCTGGGCGTCGAGCTCGATTCGCTTGACCTCAAGGATGTTGATCTTGATTTCCTTGCCGGTCAGGTGCTCGAGTTCCTTGCTCAACCTCTCGACCTCGATACCCTTCCGCCCGATCACGATCCCAGGCCGGGCCGTCCTGACATTCACCACGACCTTGTCGGCCTTGCGCTCGATGACCACCTCGGAGATACCTGCGCGGGACAGCTTCATCCCGACGTACTTCCGGATGGTCAGATCCTCCTTGAGTAGCTCGGCGTAGTTCTTCTTGGCAAACCAACGGGACTTCCAGGTCCTGTTGATGCCGAGTCTCATGCCGACTGGATGTACCTTCTGACCCACTCTCGTTCCTCCGGCTTACGCCTTCTTCTCACTCTTCGCGCCCACCACAATCGTGATGTGGCTCGTCCTCTTGCGGATCATCGTCGCTCTACCCATGGCGCGGGGCCTGAACCTCTTCATCGTAGGACCTTCATCAACGAAGGCAGTCTTGACGAAAAGATCAGACGGCTCCATGTGAGCGCCTTCCTTCGTGTTGTTGAAGACGTTCGCCACGGCCGATCTCAGGACCTTCTCCACCGGTACTTTGGCGGCGCGGTTCAGAAACTGAAGCGTGTGCAACGACTCCTCAACACCCTTCCCCCGGATGAGGTCGATAACCTGACGGACCTTCCGTGGGGCCATTCGTACGTGCATTGCTCTAGCGCATGCTTCCATCGTCCGTGCTCTCCAGCATTGCTCGATCAACTACCAGCCGGCTTTCCGACTTCTACCGACCGGCAACATTTGGCGCAGGTACGGCGTGTCAACGTCGCTTTGTTGTCGCTTCCCTGCTGCGATGGGACCTGAATGTCCTCGTAAACGCAAACTCCCCGAGCTTGTGGCCGACCATGTTCTCCGTGATGTAGACCGGGATGAACTTGTTTCCGTTGTGCACGGCTATAGTGTGACCAACGAACTCCGGAGGTATCACGGAGCTTCTTGCCCAGGTCTGGACCACGCGCTTCTCACCCGTCTTATCCAGCGAACGGATCTTCTTAAGAAGCTTCTCGTTAATGAACGGCCCCTTCTTTGTCGAACGACCCATTGGGCCCAGCTCCTCCTTGAATTGCCTCAATGCCGATAGACAACCGCCATCTGCGCGGGCGTCTACCTTCTCTTCTTCTTCCGTGACGTAACGATCATGCGGTCCGACGACTTCTTCCTGCGCGTCTTTCCGCCCTTCGCCGGTACTCCCCATGGTGAACAGGGATGCCGCCCACCGGACGACTTCGACTCGCCACCACCCATCGGATGGTCAACGGGGTTCATCGCCACTCCGCGAACCGATGGACGTCTGCCCAACCACCTCGAGCGCCCGGCCTTGCCGATAACGATACTCTCGTGCTCAAGATTGCCCACTTGCCCTATCGTAGCGTAGCACTCAGCATCGACAAGCCTCACCTCGCCCGAGGGAAGCCGCACGTGTGCGTACTTGCCCTCTCGCGCCATGAGCTGTGCAGATGTACCCGCGCCCCGGACCAGTCGACCACCGCCTCCGCGTCTGAGCTCGACATTGTGTATCGTCATGCCCAGAGGAATCTTCCTGAGCGGCAGGGCGTTGCCCGGCTTGATCTCCGCATTCTCGCCTGAGGAAATCACGCTACCCACCGTGAGCTTGTCCGGTGCGAGAATGTAACGCTTCTCTCCGTCCGCATAGTGCAGGAGCGCGATCCTGGCCGACCTGTTCGGGTCGTACTCGATCGTCGCGACCTTTGCAGGCACATCACGCTTGTTGCGCCGGAAGTCTATGACCCGGTACATGCGCTTGTGTCCGCCACCGCGGTGCCGACAGGTAAGCCTGCCCTGATTGTTCCTGCCGCCGGTCCTCTTGATGGGCTCGAGAAGCGACTTCTCAGGCGTACTCCTCGTAATCTCGGCAAACGAGGACACCGTCTTGTAGCGAAGCGTTGGTGTGACCGGCCTGAATCTCTTGACAGCCATCTCAGTAACTCCCAATTCTCACCGTTTTCTACGCGTGTTCGAAGAACTCGATCGAATCCCCCTCCTTCAGGGTCACGATCGCCTTCTTCCATCCGGCGCGCCGTCCCTCGAACCTACCGAGGCGCTTGAGCTTGCCGGAAACCGACATCGTCCGCACACCGAGGACCGTGACACTGAACAACTCCTCGATGGCTTTTCCTATCTCGATCTTGTTGGCATCACGGGCAACGGCGAAGACGACCGTGTTGTTCTGCTCTTTGTCGCGCGCCGTCTTCTCCGTGATAACAGGCTCCAGGACTATGCTTCTGGGATCGCGCTTCATTCTCCAAACACCTCCTCGACGGCGCCGAGGGCGCTCTCCGTCATCACGACGATCTCAGCGTGCAGGAGATCATACGTGTTCAGCTCCCGAGCCAGTCCGACCTTCAGATTCCTGATGTTCCGTGAGGACATGAGAACCGTCTTGTCGGTATCCTTCATCACCAGGAGCGCCTTCTGTCCAACAATGCCGACGCTCTTGAGGATACCTGCCATCTCCTTGGTGCTCACGGATGTCAGCACGATGTCCTCGATGATGCGGATTTCGTCCATGGCGGCCTTGGATGAGAGAGCCGATCTGAGTGCGAGTCTCCTCATCTTCTTCGGCAACCGCATGCTGTGATCGCGCGGTCTCGGTCCGAAGGCAAGACCTCCGCCCCGCCAGTGTGCGACTCGGCTGGATCCGATTCTGGCCCGGCCGGTTCCCTTCTGGCGCCACGGCTTCCGCCCACCACCACTAACCTCACTTCTGGTCTTCGTCTTCACGGTGCCGCTTCGCTGATTCGCCAGATACGTGCGAACGGCCTCATGCATGACGTGCTCGTTGGGCTCGATTCCGAAGAGGAACGCCGGAAGCGTCACATCCTTCTTCTTCTGCCCTTCCTTCGTTGTTACTGCCAGTGCTTTCGACATCTTCCAAGCCTCATTCAGTGTTGATCGCCCGTTCGCCGGATGCTACTTGCGAACGTCCGGTTTGCGCACCAGTACGAAACCGTTGGTGCCACCGGGAATGGCGCCCCGGACCAGCAGCAGATTCTTCTCGACATCCACAGTGACTACGTCCAGATGCCGCACGGTAACACGGCTGTTGCCCATACGCCCCGGCAATTTCCGCCCCTTCCACACCCTGGCCGGCGTGGCACTCTGCCCGATCGATCCGGGACGTCTGTGGTTCCTGTTGCCGTGCGTCTTGCGCCCGACTGAGAACCCATGACGCTTGACCACGCCCTGAAAACCCCGGCCCTTCGAGTTGGCTGTAACGTCAACAACGTCGCCCGCCTCGAAGATGTCGACCAGAATCTCCTCCCCAACCTTGTAGTCGGTCGGGTTCTCCACGCGGAACTCCGTCAGCTTCCGGCGTGGAGCAAGCTTGTGCTTGGCGAAGTGTCCCTGGTACGGCTTGTTGGCGGTCTTCCTACGCATCCTCTCGAAACCGAGCTGGACTGCCTCGTAGCCGTCGGACTCCACCGTCTTGACCTGGGTCACGACGCAGGGACCGGCTTCAATAACGGTCACGGGAACTGCCGTGCCGTCCTCGTTGAAGACGCGCGTCATGCCTAGTTTCTTTCCGATGATACCCTTCATCATTCTTCTCCCTGCACTACCGATGCAACCGATGTAGCTTCTTCAGGCGCCCACCTACTCGACCTTGATCGAGATGTCCACTCCGCCTGGAAGGTCCAGATCCATCAACGCGTCGAGGGTCTTCTGCGTCGAGTTCATGATCTCTATGAGCCGCTTGTGCGTGCGGATCTCAAATTGCTCGCGCGACTTCTTGTCGATATGCGGCGAGCGCAGAACCGTGTAGAGCTTCCTCCTCGTCGGAAGCGGGATGGGCCCCGATATCGACGCCCCTGTCTCCCGCGCGACGCGGACGATCTCCGCTGCGGACTGGTCCAGCGTGGCGTGTTCGTAGGCCATCAGGCGAATGCGAATTCTCTGGCCAGCCACTACGTTCCCTCCTTTGATATCTTCATCTCACCTATTCGATGATGGATGTGATCGTTCCAGCACCAACCGTACGGCCGCCCTCACGGATCGCGAACCGCAGACCATCTTCCATCGCTATCGGAGTCACGAGCTCGATCGTAAGCTCCACGTTGTCGCCAGGCATTACCATCTCGGTCCCCTCGGGAAGTGTCGCCACTCCCGTCACGTCCGTTGTACGGAAGAAGAACTGGGGACGATAGCCGGTGAAGAATGCCGTGTGACGGCCTCCCTCTGCCTGCGTCAGTATGTAG
>DAOVNE010000033.1 GCA_030630395.1 Candidatus Eiseniibacteriota bacterium | reverse complement strand
GCGGCAACGTCGTCCAGACCATCGTGAACGACCGACGGCGGGCCATGGGGGAGAACGTGGAGGTCTGGAATCCCGCCACGGCGCGCCGGAAGACCCCGGATAGCCCACGGGGAGAGCGGCTCCCCGAGACCCAAGAACCGCTTCCACCGGGGCAGTACTCGGTTCGCCTTACGGCCACGGCAACCTATTCCTCCGGTGTCTACATCAGCGATACCGCGGAATCTCCTCTAAATGTGACCAAGTAGACGGTCCAGTCGCCTCCAAGAGGCTTGCGCGCCTCCGTCGAGTCTGCTAGTTTGTCCGATTAGCTCCTGTACGATGTAAGAAGCAACGGTGCCAGGGGGTATGTGCGTGTTTCACAAGCTCGTCACAAAGTTCATGGGTACGAAGGCGGAGCGCGAGGTAAAGAAGCTCCTGCCTGACGTTGCCCGTATCAATGAGATTCACGAAACGCTTGATGGTCTGAGCGATGATGAACTCCGCGCCAAGACGGATGAGTTCAGATCTCGCCTCAAGAGCGGCGAGACCGTCGACGACCTGATGCACGAGGCCTTTGCCGTCGTCAAGGAGACATGTCGTCGGATGGTCGGTACGAGCTGGGAGGTCGTTGGACACGAAACGACCTGGGAGATGATCCCCTTCGATGTACAGCTGACCGGCGCCGTCGTTCTTCACCGCGGTGACATCGCTGAGATGGCCACCGGCGAGGGCAAGACGCTGGCCGCCACGTTCCCGCTCTATCTGAACGCTATCGAGGGGAAGGGCGCCCACCTGGTCACCGTGAACGATTATCTGGCTCTCCGCGATGCCCAGTGGATGGGAAGGCTCTACGAGACGCTTGGGCTCTCCGTGGGATGCATCCAGACCGGTATGACGCCACAGGAGCGTCGGGAGCAGTATGCGGCCGACATAACCTATGGCACGAATAACGAGTTCGGTTTCGACTACCTCAGAGACAACATGGCGGTCCGCCTCGAGGACCGGGTGCAGAGGAAGCACCACTACGCGATAGTGGATGAGGTTGACAGTGTTCTCATCGACGAGGCGCGAACGCCTCTCATCATATCGGGCACGGTCGAGCATTCGACACACATGTTCGACAAGCTCAAGCCCCCGGTAGAGCGCCTGATTCGGAAGCAGGCCAGTCTCATAGGCACGCTTCTGGACGAGGCGGAGAAGCTCCTCGCCGATCCTGATACACGCTACGAGGGCCTCGTCAAGCTCGTCCAGGTCACCCGCGGATCTCCCAAGCATCGCAGGCTCATGCGGCTCTTCGAGGATCCCTCGCTCAAGACCGAGGTCCAGCGCGTTGAGGGTGAGATGTCGCGCGACAAGATGCTTCCCACTCTCGATGAGGAGATGCTCTACGCCATGGATGAGCGTGGGCACAGTGTGTCGCTCATGGAGATGGGGCGTGACGCGCTTTCACCTGCGGAACGCAGCCTTCTCGTCCTGCCGGACCTCTCCGTACAGATAGCCGAGGTCGATGCGGACGAGACGCTGAATGACACGGAGAAGGCGGAACGAAAGGACAAACTCCACCTCGACTACGCCAACACGAGCGAGCGGATCCACAACGTCCACGCGCTTCTCAAAGCCTACGCGCTCTTCGAGAAGAACGTCGACTACGTCGTCCAGGACGGCAAGGTCATGATCGTCGATGCGTTCACGGGGCGCCTGATGCCCGGACGCCGGTGGTCGGACGGGATCCACCAGGCGGTGGAGGCCAAGGAGGGCGTCACGATCGAGCGGGAGACTCAGACTCTCGCCACGATCACGCTTCAGAACTACTTCCGCATGTATGAGAAACTCTCCGGGATGACAGGCACGGCCGAGACCGAGGAGGGCGAGTTCGGGGAGATCTATAACCTCAGCGTCCACGTCATACCCACGAACGAACCGATCAGGCGTGCCGACTACGACGACCGTATCTACAAGACGAGACGAGAGAAGTTCGCCGCGGTGATCGATGAGATAGCCAGGCTCCATGAGCGCAAGCAGCCGATCCTTGTCGGAACCGCGTCGGTCGAGGTCTCTGAGATAATCTCCCGACTTCTGAAGTCACGGAAGATCCCGCACAATGTCCTGAACGCGAAGCACCACCAGAAAGAGGCCGAGATCGTGCGTCAGGCAGGCGCCATCGGCGCGGTCACGATCGCGACGAACATGGCCGGTCGCGGCACGGATATCAAGCTGGCGCCGGGAGTGCTCAAGTGCGAGCGCTGCTGTCTGAAGTGTGTCGATAAGAACTGCGCGGACTGTGAGAACGACCACGATCTGACCGCTGAGTGCATGGCTGACATGCCTTGCGGCCTCCGGATCGTGGGCACCGAGCGTCACGACTCGAGACGTATCGACCGCCAGCTTAGAGGGCGAGGCGGACGCCAGGGAGACCCGGGTGGATCCGAGTTCTTCATCTCCCTTGAGGACGATCTGATGCGCCTCTTCGCGCCCGAGCGCATCTCCAAGGTCATGACGACACTCGGGGTACCCGAGGGCGAGGTCATCCAGCATCCCATGGTGACGAAAGCCATCGAACGCGCGCAGGTGCGCGTCGAGGGACACAACTTCGACATCAGAAAGCACCTCCTCGAATACGACGACGTGATGAACCAGCAGCGTGAGGTGATCTATGCGCAGCGCCTCAATATCCTCGAGGGCGGAGATCTCAGCGGTGAGATCAGGGAGATATTCGAGGACATCGTCGGTCGAAGGCTGGATGAGCACATCGACATCGGCGACATCCAGGAGAAGTGGGATCTCGCCGGACTCCGTAATGACCTACTCCGTATATTTATGGTCGACGTGAACTTCTCAGAGGTTGACGTGACCGGTCTAACGCGCGACGGACTCGTTGAAAACCTGGACAGTGCAACGCGCATGGCGTATGAGAGGCGCGAGGAGCAGTTGGGGTCGGACGTCATGCGGCGACTCGAGCGGCTGGTCTTCCTGCAGGTTCTGGACCGTGGCTGGCGCGATCATCTCTACGAGCTTGACCGGTTGAGGGAAGGCATAGGCCTCCGGGCCTACGGCCAGAGGGAGCCTCTCCTTGAGTACAAGCGTGAGGCGTTCGATCTCTTCATGAGCATGGTGGAGACCATACAGGAGGAATCGGTTCAGCTCCTGTTCCGTGCACAGATACAGAGACCACCCGAGCCTGTTGATCGGGTCCGGGTTGAAAGGGCAAGCCACGCCGATGCACGGAGCGCATCCCAGAGTGCTGCTCCTCGACCCACGTCCACGATGCCGGTTCCTGAGTTCGGGGCGCCGACTGCCAGGCCGACGGGTCCGGGTCCCACGGCGGCAGTGAGCGGAAGAAAGAAGGCGGCCGACGGGAGTGAATCGCCACGGCGGGAGCCTGTACACACCGAAGAGAAGGTCGGACGCAACTCCCCGTGTCCTTGCGGAAGCGGGAAGAAGTACAAGAAGTGCTGCGGACGTGACAGCTAGCGCCAGTGCCGTTCTCCCGGCGCGACTGAATCCGAACGCACGCCACATGGATTGCAGGCAGGAGAGAAGATGGGCAGATCTCTCGTCATAGTCGAATCGAAGGCGAAGGCCAAGACGATTGGCAAGTTCCTCGGCAAGGGGTACTTCGTTAAAGCGTCGGTCGGTCACGTTCGCGATCTGCCGAAGAAGAAGATCGGCATCGACGTCGAGAACGGGTTCGCTCCAACCTACGTCACGATTCGCGGCAAGGCGAAGGTCCTGAAGGAACTCAAGGACGCCGCGAAGAGCGCGGACATGGTCTACCTTGCATCCGATTTCGACAGAGAGGGAGAGGCGATCGCCTGGCACATCGCCCAGTATCTCAAGCTGCCGGAGGGGAGAACGAAGCGCGTCGTCTTCAACGAGATAACGAAGACCGCGATCCTCGGCGCGATCGCAAAGCCCGGCGCCATCGACATGAACAAGGTGGACGCGCAGCAGGCACGCCGCGTGATGGACCGTCTGGTCGGTTACGAGGTCAGCCCGGTTCTGTGGAAGACCATATACTACGGGCTCTCCGCCGGACGCGTCCAGTCGGTTGCTCTGAGGCTGATCTGTGAGCGCGAAGACGAGATAGAGGCTTTCGATCCGGTCGAGTTCTGGACGATCGACGCCGTCTTCGCAAACACCGCAGGCACTGAGATAGAAGCTCGCCTCGAACGCATCGACGGCAAGAAGGTGGATATCAACGACGGCGAGCGGGCGGGCGCCGTAGTCGCGACACTCGAGGGAAGCAACTTCGCGGTCTCGTCCCTCAAGAAGCGAGTGCGCAAGGTCAAGCCGCTTCCTCCCTTCATCACGAGCACTCTCCAGCGCGAGGCGGCGAACAGACTCAGATTCTCATCGAAGAAGACCATGATGCTGGCGCAGCAGCTCTACGAGGGTCTGCCGATCTCAGACAAGGACGAGAACGTCGGACTCATCACATACATGCGAACCGATTCGGTCAGGGTGGCGAATGAGGCGATCTCCGAGGCCCGCGAGCACATCTCCGCATCCCTCGGGAAGGACTATCTGTCCGACAAGGAGCGGCACTTCAAAGCCGCCAAGAAGGCACAGGACGCGCACGAGGCCATTCGGCCCACCTCGACAGAGCTGACGCCGGAGCTGCTTCACGAACACCTGTCAGTGGACCAGCTGCGGCTCTACAAGCTGATATGGCAGCGATTCGTGGCCACGCAGATGGCGGACGCGATCTACGACAACACGACTGTCGACATCGAGTCGAAGGGGCACGTGTTCCGCGCCACCGGATCGGTCGTGCGCTTCGCCGGCTGGACGGCCGTCTACCCGCTCATCCGCAAGGACCAGAAGGAACTCCCTCAGCTTGAGGAGGGGGAGAAGCTTAAGCTCATCGCGATGACACCGAATCAGCGTTTCACGAAGCCCCCACCTCGCTACTCGGAATCGTCACTCATCAAGGAACTCGAGTCCAACGGGATAGGCAGACCGAGCACCTACGCGGCGATTATCGATACTCTGAAGCGGCGCAAGTACGTTGCCGTCGAGAAGCGCCAGTTCACACCCACAGAGCTCGGACGAACCGTGTGGGCGCTCCTTGGAAAAGCCTTCCCTAGTATCTTCAACGTCGAGTTCACGGCCGGGATGGAGGATGAGCTGGATCGGATCGAGGCAGGTGAGGACACCTGGATCAAGGTCGTGGGTGATTTCTATGGCCCCTTCCGCTCCCAGCTCGACGACGTTGAGGGACAGATAGCGGATCTCAAGCAATCGCTCATCAAGACGACGGACCTCTCCTGCGAGAAGTGCGGCTCGCCCATGGTGGAGAAGTGGGGTCGTAACGGTCGTTTCCTGGCCTGTTCCACCTACCCGAAGTGCAAGTTCACCTCGCCGCTCGAGGGGGAGGAGCTTCCCGAGTTCGATATCAAATGCGACGAGTGCGGTGCACAGATGGTCGTGAAACACGGGCGCTTCGGTGAGTTCCTCGGGTGCTCGAAATATCCCGACTGCAAGAACACGATGCCTGTTCCAACGGGAGTCTCTTGTCCCCAGGACGACTGCACCGGTCTCCTGGTGCAGCGTCGCACCAAGAAGGGGCGCGTGTTCTTCGGATGCAGCAAGTACCCGAAGTGCTCATACGCGATATGGGACAAGCCCGTGCCGGTGACCTGCCCGTCGTGCCAGGCCAGCTTCATGGTCGAGAAGAAGCCGAAGGGTGGTGACAAGGAGCTGCTCTGTCTGGAGTGCGGGGAGCGCACGCTGCCCGGCTCGGAGGGCGTCGGCGATGAGCCGAGCTGAGGCAACCGCTGTCACGAGGAAACGCCGCCCGAGGGCGAAACGACTTGAACCGCTTCTGGGTGACTTCCTCATATCGCTTGAACAGCGTGGTCTCTCGAGACATACGATTGCCGCCTACGGCCGTGACGTCCGGCAGTTCCTGGAGTTCCTCAAGGAGATAAGCCACAACGACGAACCGACCACCGCGGATCTGAAACCCCGCCTTGTGAGAAGGTTCGTATCGTTCATGACGGCATCGCGATTCGCCAGACGCTCCGTTCGTCGCAAGCTGGCATCAGTGCGGGCGTTCACACGATTCCTGACCTCAAGGAGGTTCCTGTCGTCCGACCCGACGGCCGGCATCTCCGCCCCCAAGGTGACGAAGAAGCTCCCGACGTTCCTGAGCGAGCGCGAGATGAGCCTTCTCTTTATCGTTCCGCCCGAGCCCGGTATCATTGACTTGAGAGACAGAGCGGTTCTCGAGACACTCTATGGGACAGGCATACGCCTCTCCGAGCTGCTCTCACTCAAGACAAGCGATATCGACCACCGCGGCGCCACACTGCGAGTGATGGGAAAGGGACGGAAGGAGCGCATCGTCCCGCTCGGACGGGCCGCCGGTGACGCACTCAGGGAGTATCTCGCGGCAAGAGAGGGAGCGCCGCGGGCGCCTCAGGATCCCGTCTTCGAAGGACGAAGAGGCAGGGCACTGAGCGAGCGTACGGTGCAGCGCCTGGTGAAGCGACGGCTGGCGGATGTGTCGGAGGCCCGCCGCATGAGTCCTCATGTGCTTCGCCACACGTTTGCGACGCATATGCTGAATGCCGGTGCGGACCTTCGGGCTGTACAGGAACTCCTGGGCCACGCAAGCCTGTCCAGCACGCAGATATACACGCATGTCACAACGGAGCGACTGAAGGAAGTCTATCGGAAGGCACACCCGAGGGCCTAGTATTCGTGGAGACAACGGAGGGTGAGATGCAGGACTTTATTTCGATAGCTGATATCGATCGCGGCAAGATGGATGATCTCCTGAAGCTTGCTGCCGAGCTCAAGCGCACGCGCGGTCAGAGGAACGACCTCTCCGGAAAGACGGTCGCTCTGATATTTCACAAGCCGTCGCTGAGAACCAGAGTGAGCTTTGAAGTCGGAGTGGCGGAGTTGGGGGCGCACCCGATGTACGTCACGGATGCGGAGATCAAGATGGGGCAGAGGGAATCGACCTACGATATCGGGAAGGTCCTCTCGCGGTACGTGCACGGCATCATGATCCGGACCTTCGCGCACTCCAACTGCACCGAACTCGCGGCTGCCGCCGATATCCCTGTGATCAACGGTCTGACTGACCTCAATCACCCCTGCCAGATCATGGGCGACATACTGACATGCATCGAGCAGGGCAAGAGCATGGACGACAGCGTGATCGCGTTCATCGGAGACGGCAACAACGTCGCTAACTCCTGGGTGAATGCGGCCGGCAACATGCCGTTCGAACTCAGGATCGGCGGACCTTCCGGGTATGCGCCGAACGAGGCTCTGCTTGAGGCTGCTCGCGCCAGGGGCGCGAACATCAAGCTCATCAACGATCCGGTCGAGGTGGTCACCGGAGCCGATGTCATCTACACGGACGTCTGGACAAGCATGGGGCAGGAGGACGAGGCCGCAGATCGTCGACGCCAGTTCCTGCCGTACCAGGTGAACGCCGAGCTTGTGGCCCACGCGAAGGACGACGTAATCGTCCTTCACTGTCTGCCGGCCCACAGGGGCGACGAGATCACTGACGAGGTGATGGACGGACGCCATTCTGTTGTTTTCGATCAGGCCGAGAACAGATTGCACGCGCAGAAGGCCGTTATGGTCGACCTTATGGGAGAGTAGGCGGATGAGAATCGGCTGCGACCGATCGTCAGGAGTGACTGGCGCCATCATCGGTGGCCGGTCGATGCGAGTGGCTGTTGCCGCTATCATCGCCGGCGCGGCGGTGTGGGGATGTGCGCGACCAGGTCTTCCACCAGGCGGCCCCCCTGACACCACGCCACCTGAGGTCATCTCCGCCCTCCCCTCGGCGGGCTCGCTTCTGGTGGAACCCCTGACGGCAATCGAGATCCGCTTCAGCGAGGAGATGGAACGGCGCTCCGTCGAGAAGGCCTTCTCAGTGACGCCTGACGTTGACCTGAAGAACCTGCGCTGGCATGGAGCGGCGCTCGAGGCCCGTCCGGCCACTGGTTTCTCCGACTCCACCACATACATCGTACGCATTGGTGAGAATGCCAAGGACTTCCACGGCGTTGCGATGGGGATACCGTTCGAGTTCGCCTTCTCCACCGGGCCGGTCATCGATGACGCCTGGATAGGAGGGCGTGTGATTCTGATGGGAGAGGCGGTCTCCGACGCGACCGTCTGGGCGTGCCGTCATGTCCCGGAGCCCGATTCAGCCGGGGCGTATTCGCGTTGTGGGTATGAGGCTCGGACCACCGAGGGCGGCGAGTTCCTGATCGCACACGTCAGACCCTCCGACGAGCCGTATACGATGCTGGCTTTCATCGACATGGACTTCGACGGCCTCTACGTGCCGGGTGAGGAGACCGGAGGCATCTTCGAGTCAGGAGCGCTCGTCAGCGCCTCCGGAGACAGCATCGGCGAACTGGACCTGCCGCTTGAGCCTCTTCTCACAGATGAAGAGCCACCGCGCGATAGAGCTGAGGAAACAGAGTAGGGGGAATACGTGGAACTCGAGTTCGCAAAGATGAGCGGCGCGGGGAACGACTTCGTCGTCATCGACAACCGGCAGGGGGCCATAGGCCGGGATGTCAGAGAGCTTGCGAAGCAGCTCTGCCGGCGGCGCATGTCGATCGGCGCGGATGGACTGATCCTGGTGGGAGCGAGCCGGAACCATGCATTCCGGATGAGGTACTTCAACGCAGACGGCAGCGAGGCGGACATGTGCGGTAACGGCGGTCGTTGCGTCGCGCGATTCGCGAGCGAGCTTGGGATAGCCGAGCGAGAGATGGAGTTCGAAAGCAGGATGGGGGTTCATAAAGCTGAGGCTCGCGACGACGGCAACGTCAAGCTCGGTCTGCCCGACCCACGTGCCGTGCTCCTGAGGACGGCGCGTGGGTCGGGCAGACCGAGCTTGACGTTGCACAGGGTCAACACCGGTGTGCCACACGCCGTCATCGAAGTCGATGACGTGGAGACGTACCCCATCGTCGAGATGGGGCGTGTCATCAGATACCACTCGAGATTCGCACCGGAAGGCACGAACGTGGATTTCGTCACCGTGAAGCCTG
>DAOVNE010000002.1 GCA_030630395.1 Candidatus Eiseniibacteriota bacterium | reverse complement strand
CCGGTCTTCGTCGCAGCGAAGTAGCGGGACGACAGTCTCAGCAGATGCTTGAAGATCGCGTTTCTGATGTCTTCCTCTATGTGCCGCGATGTCCCTATGATGAGATAGCGCCACACAAAACGGAAGACGGCGATCATGGCCGCAAACACCGCTATCGTCAGTCCGTTCACCGCGAGCCCGCCGCCGGTTGCTGTGCCGGCCGTGAGATTATCCACGGCATCTTTGATGATACGTGGAATAAGAAGCTGGAGCCCGTCGACGAAGAGCAGGCTTAGGACACCGATGATGACGGCGCGGCGGTACCGCGCGAAGTGCTTGAGAATGCTCCTGAGATTGCCCAACGTTTGAGCCTCTCCACGGCTGAATACGGAAACGCGGACCGTGAGTCCGCAAGTTCCGTCAGCATAGCACAGCGCACGAGGGACCGCGAGAGCCGTTGACGGCGCCTTGGAGCGCAATGAGGGCCATCCGTTTGCGTCAAGATACGCGACGCCCTTCATCGAGCCAGTTCTCAGTGGCCAACAGATGTGGACTGGAAAGCTGGATCTTTCTGTGGTATAATACTAGCGTGCGGTCTACACTGGGCTCACAAGGAGGTGAATATGATGCGTATTGCTATCGTGTCAGTGTTAGTTGTGGTGGTGGGTGCCGGCATGGCACTCGCGAATCCGATCATAGCGGAGAACATCTACATCGACTTCGACCCGCCAAACTACGAGCATCGAATTGACCCAGTGCCGTATACGCCTTTTGATGCCTACATCATGGTCGAGACCTTTTTCGACGGGCCGGGATTCACAGCTATCTCCTTCGGGTTGTCGCTAACGCCGGGGATGAGTTCCTCTACGGTTTTTGAGATTCTCCTGCCCGGCTATGTAGTAGTCGGTCAGTATGAGACGGGCATCACAATCACTTCGACGGACTGCATAACAGCCGATATGCAGCCGATGCCCATCGCGGTGCTGCACTGTTTGTACACGGGCCTACCGGGTGATATCGAGGTCACGTATCATCCGGACTACCCGGGCTGGATCGTGCTCTGTGATGACAGCCTGCAGGTCTTCTGTGTCCTTTCCCACGGCGGTGTGGGCAAGGCGCCTCTCGGCGGAGATTGCGGAGGTAACCCGGTGGAGGACGTCTCCTGGGGAGCCATCAAGGCGTTGTACAGGTAGATCAGCTGTCTGAGCGCAAGCTCCAGAGCCCAAGAGGCACGCACGAATGGCCGCCCTGTCCAGATAGATGGGGCGGCCGTTTCTGTTGCGTGGATGGCGGCACAACAAAGAACAGGAGGGAGACGGGAGCCTCTCCGGGCGCCGCGCATCCCTCCCCATTCACGATGGGGAATCACCTTCCGGCGACTCCCGGCCCCCCGCAGGGCCTCCAAGATCGGTCAGCCGCAACCTTCCTGAACATCTCTCATGCACAGATACAGGAAACCACAGTATTATGTCAATAGGAAAAGGCCTCAGGGCTGCCCGATCAGGACGATCTTGTACTCCTCGTAGAAGATGTGTCTCAAGGCCCTCTTCCGACCCACGAGCAGGTTTGCCTCGACCTCCCCCGAGTGTCGTGCAACCAGCCGCATCCCAGACCCAAACGGCTCGAACGACTTGTCGAGCGTTATCTCCGTGACGGGAAAAGGGGGGTTCGCCACCACGCCCAAGACACGAACCGGCTCGTGATCCGTGACCGATATCCAGACGGTCCCATCGAAGTGATGCATGTCTCGTGCTACGGCCGTGACGTCGACCCTGTAGCACATGTCCCCCTCCATCTCCTCGGTGCCACCGAGCGCCAGTGAGTATTCACCGCTTCCAAGCTCCGGGCCGGTCAGGCTACCGAGTGTGTACTCGCCCACTGGGTAGAAAAGCTCGGAGGCGAGCTCGTCTCGTCTCATCCCCTTCCCTACCACGTATGTGAGCACGGCTTGAGCTCGCTTGCTCGAGCCGTCCTTCTGCGGCTCAACCATGATCTGGTTCACGCTCAGACTCTCTATGAGCGATCGCGTGCTCACGATGCCCGCGTCGTAGGATTCAATGATCTCGTCGAGCGGAGGCGGTGAGTCCACGAGCGGAGGCGGTGAGTCCACGAGCGGAGGCGGTGAGTCCACACCTGCCTCCGCGCAGGCGGCCGGAATCAGGAGCGTAAGACAGGTGACGACAAGGCCGGTGCTGATCAACTTCACTCCCTCCCACTCCTGCACACGGGAACACCTATCGGGATGCGTATGCCGGCACTCTAGCGAGTGATCGGGAGCGTGTCAAGCCGCGCTCCTTCCTTGACGGCCCCCGCGTGCGGGACCATACTCACGCTGAAGTTCCAGGCTGCTTAGAGCGTCTGACTGGGCGAACGTGTGCGAGAACCAAAGCGAGGTGAGTACATGATGAGACCAGGTGGATCATGCTCCCCGAGGCACCGGCCCGTGCCGTCCGGATCATGCTCCCGGGCGCGCAGGCTTGGGCCGTCCGGGTCATGCACCCGGACACACAGGCGCGAGCCGCGAGGTCGAGCGAGCCTGTGCGTCTGGCTTGCGGCGCTCCTTCTGGTCGCCATCCCTCCCACGTGCAAAGCAGCGGGACGGACCATCGACCTCGCAGAGGTCGGCGTCACCGTCCTCTCCGGCGAGACACTCGGTGAGCAGTTCGGCTACTCCCTGGCTGCCGGCGATCTTGCCGGATCTGGTCTCGACATGATCATCGTCGGGGCTCCGGGCCGAGCCTCTGACGATGGAGGTCCTGGAGCCGGCGGTGTCTATGTATTCTCTCCGGCGGATATCGCAGTGGACAGAGGCCTCACGGCCAAGTCCAAACTCGCCACCATCGCGATTGCGGGCACTACCGCAGGCTCACGATTTGGGGCAACCGTCGCTGCGGGAGACTGGGATGGCGACGGCTCTGACGAGCTGGTGGTCGGAGCGCCTGACGACGGCCTTCCCGGCGCCATGCTCCAAGGAGCGCTCTATCTCTTCGACATCCCCGACAGTGCCCGCGGGCTCCGCCTCTCGCCGGCCGATGCGCGGCTGATCATAAGAGGTACTCAAGATGCGGGACGGCTCGGGAGTTCCCTTCTGGTAGCGGACCTCAATCGCGACGGCCGGGATGAACTGATCGTCTCGGCGTTCAGATCCCCGGGACCCCGCGGTCAGGACTCAGGACAGATCTATGTGCTTGATGGAGCCTTGCTCATGGACGCGACCGGTGAGATCCCTGTGGACCTGGTTGCGAGAATCAGGATAACCGGTGAGGATGCGGGGGATGGCATCCGCGGTCTCGCCGTTGCCGACACCGACGGCGATGGAGAAGACGAGCTTCTTGTCGGCGCCTATCTGGCCGATGGACCGGGCCGGAACCGTTTCGATGTCGGGAAGGTCTACGTGGTTGAAGTCGGCGAGATCTTCGCGTCGTTTGAATCTTCGGCTCCCGACTCGGCGGGCTCGGCGGAGTCTGTCGACCATGGGGCGGTCGCTCCCGGCACAACCGAGATCACGCTTCCCGACCACACCGTCGCGATCATAACCGGGGCCGCGGAGAGAGGTTTCCTTGGACGCACGATCGCCGCTGGAGACGTCGACCTTGATGGCAGTGATGACGTGCTCGTGTCAGCGTATGGAGCCCGTGGTAAGGGAGACAAGGAGACCGCTGCCGGCGAAGTGTACCTGTTCTTCGGGGGTGACGACGGCCTCACTGGAGTGCTCGATCTTGCGGACTCGGGAACGGACGGCTCATCGGTCGATGCGCGGCCGCGTTTCGTCGCCCGATCCAGGTGGAGTCTCTTCGGCCTCCCCCTGCTCATGGCCGACATGAACGGGGACGGACCCCAGGATCTGATCGCGGCTGCGCAGTTCGCCGGCCACGGCTCCGATCGTGGACGGTGTGGAGAAGTCTACGTCTACTTCGGCAGCCTCGAATCGGTGATGGCGGCCAAGGCAGGCAGCACCGAGCATGCCGACGTGACCATCATCGGTGCTCACGCGCTCGACTCGATAGGCGGGGCGCTTCTGGCGGTCGACCTGACGGGATCCGGGCGCCTGGCACTCGTCATAGGGGCGCCGGATGCTACTGTTCAAAGGATCGTGGAAGACATGGGCGGCAACAGTGTGGGGCCCGGCGACGCGAACGATGTCCTCGCCGAGAGAATCGAGCGCGGTGGGAAGGTGTTTGTTGTTACGTCCGGGCTTCTCCTTGATCGCTGAAGCCCGTGCGGGCGGCCCTACGCGGCTTTGACCCTCTTGTCCGCGTTGAAGACCTTCCAGTAGTGCTCCTCGGCCGTCCCGGCTTCATCCTCGTCAAACCCCACGCGTTTCATCACTCGCTCGACGAAGGCGTCGGCGTCGCGCTCCTGGTTCCGCTTCTCCGCCCTCGCCAGATAGTAGTGACCCCATTCGTGCGCCACGAGGTACCAGACAGCCAGCACGACGGTCTCCGGATCCGTACCGGTCATGTGGTAGAGATTGTGGATGAAACCGAAGTCGTAGACGGGGATAACGGCCTTATACTCGTCGTCGGTCAGCGTGACCTGCCCACCGGTGGTGTCCCAGTGGCGCAGCCGGAGTGAGCGCGAGGAGTAGCTGTCCCTGATCTTGAGCGCCTTGTAGACGAGCGTTCCGACCTGGCTGTGAACGGTCGCCATGTATCGGAATCCCGACCGCACGCGCCGGACCCACTCCACTTCACTTTTGAGCTTCTTGCTCAACGTCGCTCCTCCTCACCGACAGCATAACACAGATCGCCGCCTGGAGACGGGTTGGCCTATGCAGGCGACCACAGAGAGAAGGGGCAGCGCAAGAGCGCCGCCCCTCTCTTCATCAATCCACGAGAACACTGTACACCCTACTTCAGCACGACCAGCTTGCCGAAAGCAGTGAGGCCGTCGACATTCAGTCTGGCGAAGTAGACACCGGATGCAACCTTGCCCCCGCCGTTGTCCATACCGTCCCAGTAGGCCAGCTTGTCGCCCGCCGCCATCTGTTCGTTCACGAGCGTCCTCACCTCACGGCCGTTGATATCGTAGATGGTCATCTCAACAGCTCCGCCGCCGTTCTGGATCGAGTAGGAGATCGACGTTCCAGCGGTGAACGGGTTGGGACTCGCCGGCTTCAGTGCGAAGACATGAGCGTCAATGTCATCGACACCCGTGTCCACCTGCTCGGCGCTGAAGAGATAGTCCATATCATCGTAGTTCGTGCTGCCATTGACAACGACCATCATGATGTAGTCGAGCGTATCCCAGCCGGCCACCGTAGTATCGCCGTTACCCCACGGGTTCAGGCTGATCTCACCGAGGTGGTGGGTTCCGCCGACGCCGAAGATGTCGTCCCGCACACACAGGTCGGTCCAGTAGTCGAGCATGGCGAGCGATGGACCATCAAAAGAGATGTGCAGACCGGTCCAGCCGTTGGCTGGGTTACTGAACTTGATCAGGTTGTACGCCATCGCATCCGGACGCATGGCAGTGTACGGCCCGACGTCAGAGATCGGATACATGCTGAACGTCCTGGAGGTCGCGTTGAGCGGGAAGAACTGACCCTCCTCGTAGTGACCACCGTCGTACCGAGAATTCGTGAAGAAGTTCCAGATGGCGAACTCGTGGAACTCATCCGCGAGCGTTGTCCCACGCGCCAGGAGCACGTTGTTCATGGCGATATACTCGCTCGACGACTCCATCTCCCACCAGTTCTCGACGACGACATCCGGGTGGACGTTCTCGCTGAGGTAGAAATTCCAGACGCTTGTTCCGTACCAGCGCATGCCGCCCGAAGGGTTGTAGTCCAGCGACTGATACGGGCTGTTGTAGTAGTAGTTTATGTAGCCCGTGTAGTCGTTGATGCTGTCGTACACGAGGTCCTCAGCCCACATCGATGTGCACTCTTTGTACCAGGTCGGCTCATTGATATCATGCGCGGCCTGCAGACCATGACAGAACTCATGCGCCACGGTGATCTGGATGCACTCGGTCTGTGTGTGTCCGAATCCGCTGAAGTCGTTGTTCATGACGACGAAAGATGTGGCATCGTTGGGCGGCCCGCCGGCGGCATAGTAGCTGCCCTGGCAGTAGCCGAAGAGACCCGTGCCAAGATCCTGTACGTAGATGTCGTAGAGACCGTTGCCGCCACCGCCGTCGGGGTCACCGCCGTCGGAGGGAGGTGGACGGAAACCGGCAACATCCACCTCTTCAATCCACACGTACTCGGCGGCCGTCATGATGTCATCACGGAAGCTCGTATCCGGCCAGCCGTAGATCTTGTGCGCTCCCGACGTGTCGTAGTGAATACGGAAGTGCGTGGTCTCGACATAGGTCGTGCACGTCGGCCGTGTTCTCAGCCCCCGGATCTCACTAGCGACCTCCTCAGGAAGCGTGGAGAGCACACTCTCCAGCTCCTCGATCGTGGGCAGCCCGCACTTCTCTATCATGCCGCCGACGTACTCGTCCGGGACGAGCTCAGGCGCGTAGACAGAGTAGGCCTTGAGAAGGTACATCTCGGCACGATCGATCACTCCACGCTCGAAGGCGTCCGTGATCACATGGCCCGTTGTCGCCTGCTCCACATCGAGCTTGGCGGAGCTCGCGACGGCCAAGACGACCAGAATCGCCAGTGCCAGCACTGCAGTCAGCCTGCGCATAGTTCTCCCTCCGTTTGGGGGTACTCACCCGGTATCTACGCATGTATCTTGCCAAGTATCCATTGTAACACAGCATAACCCGCGAAGCAAGAGCCTGGAGCATGCACACCCTCCTTTGATGCAGCGATGGTGCAGCGGTCTCCGTGGAAGGCGCGTGGGGCCTCTCAACCAGCGGCGCGGGGGCCCATATCAGTCTCCACGGACGGCGCGAGGGCCCACAAAGCACCCTCCGCCGAAGATGTGGGGCCGATTCAGCGGTCTCCGCCGATTCCGCCGCACCACCGGCGCTCGCTTGACGGTCGGCGATCCCGGGCTCATAATGAGGATTATGAGAGCTTCCGGTGGTGGGCCGGCAGTCGCCGGCTTCTGGCGCAACCGCGGAATTCCCCTCTTCTCGGTCATGGGAATCCGTGTGGTTGCCGATTACAGTTGGTTCCTGATAGTGGCCCTGATTGCGGGCAGCCTGAGCCTGGGCTGGTTCCCGAACGTCATCCCGGATCGGACCACCATCCAGTACGTCTCGCTCGGTCTCATCACAGCTTTCTTCTTCTTCGCTTCCGTCCTAGTACACGAGCTGGCCCACAGTATCGTCTCTGTTCTCCACGGCATCCCGGTCAGGCGAATCACCCTCTTCCTGTTCGGAGGCATCGCCGAGATAAGCAGGGAGCCGTCGGATCCGGCAACGGAGCTGAAGATCGCGCTGGCTGGACCGGTCGTGAGCGCCGTTCTGGCGACGATCTTCTGGGGTGTTGTCATCCTCTTCGGCATTGGGAGAGCGCGACCCGCCGCGCAGTTCTCATTCCTCTACCTCGCCGTCTCCAACACCTTCCTCTTGCTCTTCAATCTGCTGCCGGGACTCCCGCTTGATGGCGGACGTGTCCTGCGCGCCCTCATCTGGCGCGCAACAGGAAGCATGCGTCGTGCAACCTACATGGCAAGCATGGCGGGCAAGGCGCTCGCTGTGATCATGATAGCCTTTGGACTCCTTCTCATCCTCGCGACTCGTCAGATCATCAGTGGACTGTGGCTCATCATGATCGCAATGTTCCTCAGGCAGGCCGCCGATGCGAGCTACCGTCAAGCGGTCACCAATCAGACCTCGCACGACATCAGAGTATGCGACGTCATGACGCGCGACGTTGTCATCGTTCAGGCGGACGCGACGCTCGCCGATCTCTTCGAGCGCAACTTCCTTCACCAACACTTCATCTGCTACCCAGTGATGAACGCAGGTGTACTCGTGGGATACATCAGCATCAAGGATGTAGCGCGCATCGACAGGGACGCCTGGAGAGACACGAGCGTACAGGAGACAATGACGCGACTCACGCCCGAGAACGTCCTCTCTCCAACCGACACGATCGCCTATGCAATCAGCGTAATGTCGGGAGGCGGTGGTGGAAGATTGGCAGTGGTTCAGGATGGAGAACTCGTAGGGATCGTGACGCGAGGTGACATTATAAAGGGCTTGAGAACCCGGACCGGCCCTTCATCGAGATAGCGCGAGACGGAGACATGTTTCGCAGGTAACGCAGAGAGGGCGCACCCATGTAGGCTGCGCCCTCTCTCTGGATCTGATGACTGCGGCGGCTCCCTATCTTGCCGCCCGCCTTCCTAGCTCCCCGAGGTCTCCTTGCACGCCATTCCCGTGAGGACGAAATCGGACAGCTCCTGTGCTTTCGCGCCCAGGTGATAGGAGCAGTCGGCAGCCACCCACTCGAGCACCACGTTCTGATATGCTCCGAATATCATGACCGCTGTGGCGACGGGATCGCACTCCCGAAAGACCCCTGCCGAGACCCCGTCCTTCACAACGCCCTCTATGATGTCCTTGTATGCGCGGCTGCTCCTCTTCGCGACGGCCTTGATCATCTCCGAGCTCTGCCTGAGCTGCGAGAGGAATATCCTCGCACTCGCGGGGTTGCTCTCCATGAGTTCGAGTCCGAGCGTGAGCAGGCGTCGTGTCTTGGCCTCCGGCCCGGCTACGGCGTCCACTCCATCCTGGAGGCGGTGCATGTGAGAACCAAGGAACTCCTCGAAGACCGCCACGATTAACATTTCCTTGCTGCTGAAATAGATGTAGATCGTCCCTGCGGCGACGCCGGCCGCATCCGCGATCTCGGATGTCGTCGTCCGGTGATAACCCTTCTCGCCGAACAACCTGGCGGCGGCATTGATGATCCGTTCTCTCTTGTTTCCAACACGCTTCCTCGCCATGACTCCACCTCCACTCGCAGTTGACACCGTCAAGGGCGCCCAAGTCAGAAGCTGACTGATTCCCGGTTCACTTTTTCCTGTCTACGTGAATATGCTTCAACAACAGCCTAAGCAAGAAGGCTCTCGAAGGCAAGGAGGTTCTGGAACAAAATGAACTACGGTCAGCGCTCGAGGCAAGGAGATGTCTCGGACGCTGACCGTATGAATGGGCGGGGCGGGCTGACCAGGGGTCGCAGCGCGGCGAACCAAAGGAGAGGAATCGCCGTCCAGGCTAGTGCTTCCCGCTAGTCAGACCCTTATCCCCGCCACCGCTTCTGGGTCTCCCCCTGAGCTCCGGCTTGATGATGTCGCCGAAGTCATGGACCAGGGGAACCCCAAGCACGTAACTGACAACGCGCGGCATCACATGACCGCTCGTCCAGTTGTTGTAGAAGCTGTGCTCCAGGGGCTGGGTGGTGACGATGACCCATCCACCCCTGTAGTCGTACTCCACCAGCGTCGGATGCCCTGCGTCATCGACCGTATACACGGTCGCGCCGTCCGGCAGGTTGCTGATGCCCTCGTGACTTGCGTACTGTCCATAGAGCTCATCCGGAAGCCCCTCAACGATCGGAGCGCCCGGCAGGTTGACGTAGTTGTACCAGGTCTCATACTCGGCAAGCTCTATGGCGCCGGGCAGGACGATGCCTGCACTCGCAATGGACCCGCCGTTCCATCCAAGATCACATGCCTCCCAGAAGATCGTACCTCCGCCTGAAACAAACTGGAGGAAGCGCACCTGATTGTCAGCGTACTCATCGTAGAATCCCTGTGGCTGATCATTCTGGATTATGACGAGATCCTCCCCCGGCGTAAGCGAAGCTGTCGCCATCTCCGAGGAACCAAGGACCTCGTATTCGTTCGCACCCGTGCCCTCGGTGAATTCCATTATCTCAAGCATCTGATCGAGCACCGCCGGCACTTCAGGACCCCAGGGAATCGCGTCCCTGAAGATGATGATGTGAACCGCGTTGTCCTGACTCCCACCGACGTTGACCGTGTGGACAACAGTGTCGTTGAGGCCCAGGGGGTCCTTCACCTGCATCGCGACACTCTGCGCCCCCGCCTCCACGAAGACGTGCTGCATCACCTTCTGCGTGTCCCAATCGGTATCCCACTCACCGTCGTTGTCCCAGTCCCAGCGCACCTCGAGATCGACGGTCTCATCGTCGGGATCGGTTGATGCCAGAGCGACGAGTGAGAATGTGGATCCGGCCGTCGCGAACGGTGGACTCACCGTGAACACGGCCGTCGGCGGAGAGTGTGAGTCCACGTAGCTCATCACTCCGTCGAGTTGTGTAATCCGCTGCTGCTCCTGGGGGGTCTGCGTTACTATGCGCGAGATGAGGGGCACTCGCGACTCGCCTGCGGCTATCACTTCTGTCGAGAATGTGATGCCGGACATGAGCCGGCTCAAGGCCTCTATGTAGTTCGCACAGTCAGCGCTCGAGCTCTCCCAGAACCAGGACGCGACCGCATCACTGTCTTGCGAGATGTTGTCCAGAAGCACGCCGATGAAACCGTATGTATCGTGTGCCGCCGTGCTCGATCCGAGTCTGCTGTCCCATCCGGAGAGATCAAGACCCGCCGGGTCATTCTCGACGACTACGCCTGATCCCACTGCGACCATCTCGGTGATCGCCCGGCACGTGTTCATCACGGTTGCGAGACCATCTGCAGTCTGGGATTCGAAGGATCTGAAACTCGCACTTGTGAGGGTCACGTCGTATGTGCCGTCGCCCAGATCGGGAGAACTTCGCGTCACGCTTGTGACATCAACGAGAGGCGGCCAGCCGGCCGAGATTCTTATCTTCTCTCTCGCCGAGTCGATGAGAACCAGAAGCGAGTCGGCGCTCCCGATGGTTCTGAAGACCGACGTGTAGTAGATGGGATCCCGGTTCACCCATGTGACGCTGCCGCCTGCCATATCCTCAAGCCACGGATCCGAGAGCGGAAGGGGATTGATCGTCCCGTCGTCGAGCGCATCCACGAGAACCACACATGCCGCCTGCACGATCTCCGGCACTAGTTCGCTTGTCAGCGACCCACCCGACGTGTTCGCGAGAACGGTCTCTATTGAGGTGACAAGGCGATCCCAGTCGCTCTTCTCCATCACCGATCCGGCCAGCGACACACGGTCGCCGGCTGAGAACAGGACAGTGAACGGATTGAGCATCGCCAACGCTGTTGCGGTTGATGTGGCATCGACAGTGATTGCCTCGTCGGTCGATCCAACATAGGCGAGCACAAGCGGGATCCCGCCTGGATCCACCACAATGAGAACCTGATGGGAATCGGTGTCGGGGATGAGGACGGTGAACGTCCCATCCGATGCCAGGGTCGCGCCCTCTGCAAACGACAGGATCGTGAACTCCGCGAGGTCAACTCGGGACCCTTCCGGCAGCTCCACGGTTCCGTGAAGAGTTCGGGTGGGTATGACACCCCCATCTTGGGGATCGGAGGGACCGACCGTGCTCGAACATGAAGCAAGCAGAAGCGCGGTCCCGAGAACGACGGCGGTCAAAGTTCTAGCATTCCTCATTACACACCCCCTCATCACATGCCTGGAGAAGCCCCAATGGGGGCCTACATGGGCATTTCGTTGCAAGGGGTGTTCCAGAAAGACCGGCTCCCCCCATCAGGAGAGAGCCGGTCATGAAGTGCGTAAGTTGTTGTCTGTCGCTACCTAAGGACGATGACCTTGCCGCGGCGCACATCGTCTCCTGCCACCAGCTTCATGAAGTAGAGGCCATTGCCCACTCTGCGGCCATGCTCGTCGCGACCGTCCCACATCACATCGACGGTGCCCGGGTCCATCTCATCATCCACGAGCGTCCTCACGAGGCGACCGTTAACACTGTATATATCGAAGGTCACGTTCGCCCGAGTCGGGAGCTCAAACGACAGCGATGCCTCTCTGCCGAACGGGTTCGGCCGGGACGGGTGGAGAACCAGCGTCGCAATCCCCGCGTCCTGAACCCCGGTCTCCTCGACGATGAACGATGCCGTCGCCATGAGCTGGCTGCGCTCCGTACCATCATCGGCGTAGGTGCGCCAGTAGTATGTGCCGCTGCCGAGTGACGAGGACACGGTCCACGACGTCGTCCCTGAACCCTCGGTCACGCCGCTCATTGAAGCGACAAGACTTGTGCAGAGTTCATCATCGTACACCTGGAATCCGTACGTCAGCACGTCGCCCGGATCAGGATCGTACGAATTGACCACGGTGAGGTCCGGCGTTGGGCTGCTCACGGTTCCGCCATCCGGCGGATCGGAGAGCGTCGGTTCTGTCGGTTTCACGTTCCCGGTCGGCGGGCCACTGATCGTCACGTCATCGACGTACCACCCGTCCTCCTCCACGTACGTGTCGGACGTGAAGCGGAACCTCAGCGAAAAGTTCGCGGTACCCACGAAGTCGTTCAGAGACAGCTCCACCTCTTCCCATCCGTAGTTGTTCCCGTGGTACTTCGGTCCGACCTGGTACCACGTTCCGCCGCCGTCGGATGAGGCCTCGACGTAGCAGTAATCGTAGTCCGCCTCGGTATCGACCCGATGCCAGAACGACAGATCTGCCGCGGTCGCCGATGAGAAATCGATAGCCGTGGCGAGTTCAATCCACGTGTTCCGGTAGCTGCCGTAGTTGCCGCTCGGGCTGTCGGTGTATGAGGTCGAAGGCGAATGCGACTGCGTGCTTGTAAGCCCCCAGTAGCCATCGTTCTCGACCCAGTTGCCCGTGCCGCTTTCCATATCGTCGAAGAAGACGACCGTCGGCTCCCCGACCATCCAGGAGAGCGTCTCCTCCATGTAGAGCCCGTCTCCCGTTATCTCAAGCGTGAGGACCAACCCATGTCCGTCGGGCGTGCCCGCATCGACCGAGAACGAGAATGGGTCGCCTGAGTTGTTGGCAGCCGAACCCGCGGAGATCGAGCCCAGTGTCGTGCTCGCGTCATGGAGCTGGACGTACGGGTCATCCGTCGTGATGACCACGCTCACATTGGTGGCCCCGGCAATGACTCCCTGGTTCTCGATTGAAACAACGAGGTCGAGAGTCTCACCGGCGTCCGGCTGCTGATCGCCGTTGCCGCCCGCGAACGTGGTTCCGTCCACCGCAAGGTAGCTTCCTGCGACCCGACAGATGTACTGCTGCGGCCAGAGGTTCTCGGCGTTCAGGCTCGGGATCTCACTCTCGGCAGGCCAGAATCCGGTTCCTGCGACTTCAACACACAGAGACCAGATATCCTCGACACCGTATGCCCAGTCGGGCGTCGTCCCGCTGCAGTTGTAGAGAATCTCGCCTGCCTGCCCTACCTGGTAGCCGTTGTACTGCGCCATGTTGTTGGCAAGCACGCGGAACGTAGCGTCGTCGGGCGTATGAGCGTTCGTGTAGCCCCACGGCAGGAGAACCATGCCCGCGACCGAATGGAATGTGATGTTGGTAACGAATTCCCGTGCTTCAACAAAGCTCACGTAAGCCTGGATGCAAGGCTCAGAGTGAGGTGCCGTGCCGCGATATGTCTCGCTGCAAGGATCACCGGAGCTTCCGACTCCACCCCACTCGTAGTCGTAGTTGCGGTTTGGATCCACTCCGTAGCAGGACGAGCCGGCGTTGTTGCGTCGGTTCTTCCGCCACATACCTCCGCCGCCTGGATCCGTCAGCTCGTTGTAGCAGTACCCGTCCGGGTTCACGACCGGGACGAACCAGATCTCCCGGTTGTCTACGAGGAACGTGGCCTCCGGATCGGTACCGTAGTTCGAGGTCAGCCAGGTCATGTAGTGCAGAAGAACCTCGACCGACATGGGCTCGCGTGCGTGATGGAGACCGTCGAGGAGAATCTCAGGCTCGGTCTCATCCACACCCGGGTTGTCCGAGATCTTGATCGCCCAGACGTCGCGTCCCTCGATGCTCGTTCCGATGCTTATCTTCTCACCAACGATAGAGGGGTACGCCGCGGTGAGGCCGTCGATGAAGTCGATGGTCTCGGAGAAGGTGTGGAAATCACCGAAGTTGGGACCGCGCACACGAGAGGCATAGAACTCCGCCATGTCCTCGATCTCCACCTCCACGCCGAACCCGAGCGCACGGAGTTCCTCGATCTGGGCGTCGTTGGTGACTATCTCCACCATCAGCCCGGGCTTGGACTTCATAACATCCATGCCCTCGAGGTTCACGAATCGATACCAGTCCGCCATGGATGCGAACTCAACTCTCGCCTGGATATACGGTCCGTCCGGACCTGACGCCGTAACTCCCGCCGCAAGACCGAGCAGAAGGCCGGCCACCATCAGAACCGTAAGAAAGGACTTCGAGACACGCGCCATGGTCATCGGCTCCCTTCGTGATGAAACTACCGTCGTGAAATCACCCATGTACCACACATTTAACCCTAGCTTACTATAATAACACAGAACGCTCAGAGAATCAATAATTGGTCGTTCAGGAAGGGTTCTCTACCGTCTGGGGCCCTTTGTATCGATCGAAAGCACCCCACCCTCGGAGG
Organism: Candidatus Eiseniibacteriota bacterium; assembly: GCA_030630395.1. Lineage (GTDB taxonomy): Bacteria > Joyebacterota > Joyebacteria > Joyebacterales > Joyebacteraceae > Joyebacterum. The sequence continues at coordinate 4,665 of DAOVNE010000002.1, read as the reverse complement.
CGTAGCCCAGGCGCGGCATCCACGATTCCAGCTTCGCTGCCGCTCCGGGAATCCTGAGCCCCAGACTCATCGGTCCGGGACCGAGCGCACGCACAAACCTGCCCAACCGCCTCGTCTGGTTGAGCACCGGCACAATTTCCCGAGCGGCACGTCTGCGGTAGACCGTCGACGCCTCCCATCCACCGCCTTCTGCCTCGCTTGCCGCTTCGGCCGCCAGGCGACCGCTCGCTATCGAATAGGAGATCCCCTCACCCGTTATCGGATCGGCCAGGCCGGCGGCATCACCGACCACGAGGATGCGCCCCTTGGCGAGACCCGTCTGTTTGACCTCAGCCGGCGTGGGCCGCGCGAAGTGACCTTCCATCCTCCAGGAGCTCAAACCGCGCTTTTCGATGAAGCGATCGACGTCGCGGATGTAATCCGGACCAAGCGGCGCCGTTCCACAGACGCCTATGTTCAGATGATCCCTCTTTGGGAAGATCCAGCCGTATCCTCCGCGGCACGCATCACCATCGATCATCACTCTGTCGAGGAACGGCTCGAGATCGGAGGACCGATCGGGGAATACCCGCGCGTATGCCGCGGCCGAGAGCCTGAGTGTCGGCATGCCGACCATGCCGCGGATAGAGCCCCTGACGCCATCGGCCGCCACAAGATGGGGAGCGCTGAGAGTGCGCGAACCGACCACAATCTCTACGCGGTCACCAAGGTCGGTGACGGAATCAACGGCAGCACCAAATTCCACACGCGCCCCTGCACGTATCGCGCGCTCGGCAAGGTACTGATCGAGTTCCTTCCGCGAGGTCGTTGCGACTGATGTGTCACGCCCGGTCCAGGTAACGGTCACACGCCGACCGATCGAGATCTCACTGGTTCTGAGCTTGTGGTGGATGATGCTGTTGACGGATGGACCGAGGAGCCCCAGGGTCCTCGAGGAGAGGCCACCGGCACACGGCTTTGAGCGCGGAAACACCGCCTTCTCGAATACAGCAACGCGGAGACCCAGCTCGGCCGCACGTTCAGCACAACTGCTTCCCGCAGGCCCTGCACCCACCACTATGAGATCGAAGCGCTCGTTCACGTTACTCCAGTATCAGCTCGCCGAAGGTCTTCGGGTTGTAGTCTATCGGAACCTGCCAATCGGCCTGGGACTGCGTCCGGTGCTGCTTGCGCCGGAAGTTCAGGCCCCATACTCCAGCCTCTCCAGAGCCCACGCCGAATGAGCTGAACGGCAGCCTCACCTCCGCGCGCCAGCCTTCATCCGTCGTCCGGCAGGTGATCTTGTACTCTCCGTCCCACGATGCATCGACCGTGTAACGCATATTCTCGTCGAACGTTATCCTCTGGTCGAAAACCGTGCCCAGTGGGTTCACGTAGACCTGGTAGACGACCATCTCGTCCGGATCCGGATGGAAGAAGAACCCGATGCAGTCATCCATGTAGACGGGTCCGTCCCGCACCTCGACGGCGGCCTGAATGCCCTCGGCCTCCGGGTCGTCGCAGATGGCCATCACATAGAGATGGTCGGCATCGTGCCCAAAGCCGAATGCTGTCTTCCCCTCGACCTCATGGCCCTCGTGGGCAGGGTAGAATCTCGATATGAAGGCGGGCCCCGGCCAGTCATCGGCTACTGCATCGATCCCCGGAGCCGGCGAGAGTTCGTGGGCGAAGGCAGATCTCACGACACGGAGCGGCACGGTAGCTTCAATTGTCCTGCCGTTTGTCAGAGGATAGGTCAGGCTGAAATCCGGAACAGGATAGAGCTCGCCCACGTTGCGCAGACGGACTGGAAACTCGCCTGTCTCACCGGGAGCGATCTCAACCTGGAACGATTCGGGGTCGGCCTCCCACCCTTTCGGGAGATTCCAGCCGGCCTCATCCTGGATCGCAACGACCCCCTCATTCGCGATCGTCACGGTCACATCCACCCACTCGACCGAGCCTTCGGCCAGCGGGATGCTGCTCACGGAGACGAGACTCCCCTCGATCCTGGACATCTCACGCTCGTTCGCGATCGTGTTGACGTCCCAGGGATGGACGCTCCCCGCGTGGATGATGGCCAGGTCGTGACCACCGTCTCCAACCGTGACCCACGCGAACTGGAAGAACTCGCCACGCGCAACAGGCTCGCGATCCGCCCGGTACATATGACCGCCGGAACTGCCTATGCTCGAGTACGGGATTCCGTCGTATTCCCCTGCGAAGTAGTGGTGGTAGTGCCCGGTGAAGACGGCATCCACGCCGTACTCAACGAACAGATCGTGCACGGCGTCCGGGTTGCCATTGGCCGTCGAGGCCGCCCAGAACGGCTTGTGGTAGAAGACGAAGATTCTGGCCGACTCGCGGTGGGTCTCGAGGTCCTTGGCAAGCCAGGTGAGCTGCTCGTCAGAAATATCCGACCACGACCCAAGCCTGCTGTTGTCGAGAATCACGAAATGGGTGCTCTCGTAGTCGAACGAGTAGTATGTCGCGAGTCCCGTCTTCAGGGTGTAGAGGGAATCGGACTCGTCGCTCCAGATATCATGGTTGCCGGCGATAAGGAACCAGGGAGCTTCGAGTTCGCCCAGAAACGCCAGTACGGAGTCCCATTCGGCGCTCACGGCCTCCATATCGTCGGTATAGCCCTCTATCTGGTCACCCACGGTGACGACGATGTCGGGCTTCAGAAGGTTGATCTCGTCGATTATGGCCGGGTATACGCCCTCCGTATGCCCGCCCGTCCTGTCGCTCAGGATTACCATCCGGAATTCCGCATCATGCTCAGCCACCGCCGGCGCCTTCGCAACGTTCGTCGCGGCGCACCCCGTCAGAGCAACGGCAAGAGCCATTCCGGCCACCGTGCTGATTGCCCGTACCCGTAGAGCTGTCAATGTGCCCTCCCTTTGACTGGTTGCTCGCTCCTTAGCATTCGCACCGATGCTAGTACCACCCGCGCCTGTTGTCAATCCGCACTGGATGGCGGGCCGACGGCGTATCGATCCGGGATTCACGGCCAACATGTGGCGGGCCGACGTCCGACCGATGCCAATCTGCCACGTGTAGAATCCGTGCCAACTCGCGCGAGACACTCAACATCTTTCGCGACGACGAAGAGCGAACACGAAGAGTGTAACTTTGTGTTTGACTCCGGATGACGTGTTGCTAATATCTTAGTCGTTCGTCTTCGAGCCACCCACCAACGACAGCGTGGAGGATTACAGGGTGCGCATCTGTCCCGAGTGTGAAACCGTTTACGAAGAACCAGGTATCGACGTCTGTCCAAACTGTGATGTTCCTCTGATGGACAAGGTCGAGGAACCCGATGTGGCGCCGACGGTGGACGACAGCAACCTTCCGTCGGACGGTCTCATCGTCATCGAGTCAACAGATGACGAAGACAGGATCGGACTTCTACGAGAGCTGCTCGAGGATGGCGGCATCCCCTGCTTCCTGAGTGATGAGCTCTTTACAGAGGAACCGACCGCGCTTGAGAAGATGGTGATGATTCCGCGAGAGATGGAGAGCGACGCGCGGAAGCTCATCAGGAACTACTTCTCCTGACGTAGTCGGCGCGCGTGAGACTCAACTCAAGATAATACGGAACGAGGCGAACCGTGAAGGGATCGCCTCGTTCTTCTGTTTCGATGGTGGATGTGTCCGGGCGCGGGCACGACCCCGAGGCTCCGCCACGCTGAGCGCTATCTCTTGTGGCCTATCGTCCTCAAGAACGCCCTGCGCTTCCCCGCATCCCGAGTTCCCTCGACACCCAACGGAGCAGAACCATCGATAACTCCCAGGATGCCCCTGCCGCTGCCGTTTTCGGCCGCGACTACCTCGACGGGATTCCCCGTGGCGCAGTAAACGGAGCACACTTCCTGACACGCCTTCACCGCAGAGAGGACACTGATGGGGAACGCTTCCTCCATGACTATCACGAACGTGTGCCCGGCTCCGACAGCCTCCATGATCGCGACCGCCGCATTCTCCAGCTTGTCGCTGTTGCCATCGTGACGGATGAGACACGGCCCGGACGCCTCGGCAAACGCGATCCCGAATTTCACGACCGGAGAAGAGGTCACCATGATCTCGTACAGATCCTCGACGGTCTTGATGAAGTGACTCTGCCCGAGGATGATGTTCGATCCCTCGGGGAACTCGATGGGAATGCTCCTGAGCTCCATGGGTTTCTCCTTGTCACGTGTGGGCGGTTCAGTCACACACATCGTTGTTATCATACCGCGGTTCGGGGGGAGAGTGAAGAGCCTTGCAGTTGACCTCGGGGGAGGATGCGTCTAGACTGTGGCAACGCGTGGCTCACCCAGGAGGGACGAGTGCGGGTCCTATATCTGTCAGAAGTTCAGTGGCTCTCCCAGGTGTCGCGGAAGCACCAGATGATACGGCGCTTCCCACGGGACTGGGAGATCCTGTTCATCTCACCGATCAACTCGCGCAGAGACGAGAACAGCTTCCGAGAGAGAGAAGAGAGAGTCCCGGCCCGTGTGCGCTACGTCTCGATCCCGCTTCCCAAGCCGGATTCGCTCATTCCGCCGATCCGTTCCTTCACGAAATTCCTGACAGCCCTCGGTCGTCGCTCGGTGCTTCGTGCGGTAGAGACGTTCAGGCCCGACGTCGTCGTCTGCTCCTATATCTGGGCGGCCCCGTTTGTCTCCGACATCCAGAAAGCGG
>DAOVNE010000037.1 GCA_030630395.1 Candidatus Eiseniibacteriota bacterium | reverse complement strand
ATGGAATCGAGGTCGGCGCAGAGGAGAACCTCGCCGACCGACCTCGCTGTGACGGTTCTACTGGTAGCGCTTCTGGCGCTGCCGCTTGTGTCTGGAGGGACCTCATCCGAGGATGGGGGATCGACCGATTGCTCACTTCCGCCCGGGGACAGCCCGCCCGCCACCGCGTTCACTCGCCTGGCGGACGCGGGAGACGCCGATGACTACCCCGGGGCCGACTACATCATCGTCTACGACATTGCCGAGAACAGCGTGAAGCCCTCGGGCGTCACGTATGTCGACGGCTACGTGCTCTACAAGATGCTGACGCCGGCAGGCTGTCGTGATCGTTCAGTGCTCAGATGGGGCTACGAGCCATGGAGCAGCTTCATTGGGATCACAGAGGTCAACATCGTTCGAGGTGAGGAGAAGATCCCTGTCGATGTCTTGAAGGTCCACGACCTTCCGGCGCCCCAGTCGAGCATCTACTGGAACGCGCGCATCAAAACCCTGCAGCTTCCCCGTCTGGAAGTGGGCGACGGCGTCGAGGTCCGGGTGTTCCGGAAGGGCTACAGCTACGCGCTCCTTGATGGCGAGGGTGCTGTGCCCGGCACGAGTGGACTGCCGGCCGGTACACACACAGCCGGGGCTTCACAGTCGACGAGCACCGGACGCGGGCTTCTCGCTGAACCGGACGACGACAAGTACATACCGCCGATGCCGGGTGAGTACTTCGATATCGTGCTCTTCCAGTCATCGGTCCCGATTATTGAGAAGCGCTACGAGTTGACGCTTCCGGCCGACAAGAGGCTTCATTCTCAGACCTACAACGGTCCACTCTACGCGAGTACGACCTACTCCGAGGACACGACGACGTACGCGTGGTGGATTGAGGATGTCCCGGCGGTGGCACGCGAGCCGCGTTCACCGGACATGAGCGATCGTGTTCCCAAGGTTGTCGTGGCGACGGTGGAGAGCTGGGAGGCCAAGAGCCGTTGGTTCTTCGACGTGAACAGAAACCAGTTCGACGTGACTCCCGAGATTCAGGCGAAGGTCGATGAGGTTCTCCGCGACGCCGGCGTCGCGCGAGGCAGCGAGGAAGAGAAGGCAGAGGTGCTCGTCCACTGGGTCGCGCAGAACATCCGGTACAGCGGGCAGACCATGGGGGAGGGCGAAGGGTTCATTCTCCATCCGGGCGCCATGATCCTCGAGCAGCGAAGCGGTGTCTGCAAGGACATTGCGGGGATGCTCGTCACGATGATGCGCGCTGCGAACATGGATTCCTATGCCGCCATGACAATGGCCGGAAGCCGCATCGAGGAAGTCCCGGCGGACCAGTTCAACCACTGTGTCTGTGCGTTGATGAAGAGTGACGGTAGCTTCGAGATGTACGACCCGACCTGGGTTCCGTACTACAACGGCATCTGGTCAAAGTCTGAGATGGAGCAGCAGTACCTCACGGGCACGCCCGCGGGAGAGCCGCTCGCTTCGATTCCGTACAGTCCTCCGGACGGATCGCCTCTCATCGTCCGACACGAGGCGGAACTGTCAGAGGACGGGACGCTCCGCGGCGCTTTCAAGCTGTCCGGGGCGGGTGTTATGGATTCGAGACTCAGGGGAATGGTGAGTATGAGCAGGCTCACTGATGTCGAGGATGACATCGCGTACTACTTCTCGGAGCTGGGTGAAGGCATTGAGATCGTGAAGCTCGACTACCGTGCGGTGGACGATTTCAGCGGGGACGCGTGGATCGAGGTTGAGTATGTGATCCCTGAATACGCGTTTCCGATCGAGGGAGGACTCGAGTTCCTTAGCCCGATGGCGGTTCTTACGACAGAGAACGGCTGGCTCTGCAGATCCTGCGTCTACGATTGGGGGGAGGAGCGCGAGAACGACATCTTCCTCTGGTTCACACAGCTGATCGAGGGAGAGGAGACGATTCGTCTCCCCAAGGGGTACTCGATAGATGATCCTCCATCGTCCGAGGAGATAGACGAGACCTTCGCCTATTTCAAGGCGGAAGGCGAGGCGGACGGACGGCGACTCACCGTGACGGAGCGCTTCGAGGCGCGGCGGCGGCTGATTCCATCTGACGGGTTCGAGGGATTCAAGGCCGCAGTCGATGAGGCGCTCGATTGGGCCCGGAAGATGTACCGCGCCGAGAAGGGAGGTGACTCCTGATGAGAGCCAATTACGCCGGGGAGCACCCCCGTTCCCACGCACCTGCTCTTGCTCGTGGCTTCATGGTCTGCGCGATTGTCCTCGCGCTCGTTCTTATCGCTCCACACCAGTGCGCTGCAGAGCCACTTGCTTCCGCAGGGGGGCTCGACATCGGTGCGCTCATGTCACAGGCGAAATCCTCACTCGACCTTTCGGAACTGGATGCCGTGCTCCTCTATGACGGCCGCGAGATCGAGGTTCAGGTGGACGGAGGCCTGCGAACGACATTCCATCAGATTGCGTGGATCTCCACCGAACTCGGAATCGATGAGTACGCTGATCTCAGGGTGCCGTACAGCACGGAGACAATGTCACTGGAGGTGCATGCCCTCAGGACATGGCGCGACGACAGATGGTGGCCGCACGAGTCCGCGATCAGCCCGACCGCCGTGGTCGAGACGACGCCGAGCGTCCTCGGACACGCCGACGATTACCTGACGATCCGCGAGATGGTTCTCCTGCACGACGGTGTCGAGATTCCGTGCATCATAGAAGCCGTCTACACGACCACTGAGTCCCGTCCGGACGGTGCCGGCGCTCATGGCATCTGGGTTTTCAGGCGTGACGATCCGGCAATGGTGGTTCGTTACTCGGTCAGTGTTCCGTCCGGCGAGCGTCTTCTGTACGCGGTCGGGAACGGTGCTCCGGAGCCCACGTACAGCCCCGAGGGTGGCCGGGATCTGTTCACGTGGGAGATGAGCGATGTGAACCGGCTTCCCCGACCGCACGTCACCGATGCCGCCTCGATCGCCCCTTATGTGGTCTGGTCCACGTGGAAGGACTGGGACGAACTTGGCGACGCGATCCTGGATAGACTCGATGCCGCGGTCGAACTCACAGATACGATACGGGATACGATGTCGGCGCTCGTGAAACACAAGCCGTACCTTCCCGAGAAGGCGCAGGCCGTGGTCGACTACGTGAATGAGACGACGCGAGCGATACGGTACGATGCGCGCTTCTGGGAATTCGCGCCGCGCCAGGCATCGAGGACGTGGGAGACAGCGTACGGTCACAGGCTCGACCGTGCCGTGCTTGCCCTTGCTCTCTTCGAGGAGGTTGGGTGCGACGTGAGTCCGGTCTACAGGAGCCGCGGGTTCGGTGAGGTTGACACCGGTGTACCGTCGCTCTCGCGGTTCGACGGCCTTGCGCTTCGCGTCACAGGTGACGGTCTGGATGCGTACTACGATCCTGCGAGCGGTCACCTGACGAACGGTAGGTCGCCACTCACGGGGCGCACCGTGTGGGCGCCAGGCCAACAGACAGAGCCTGCACTCAGGATCGGCGATCTCAGCGAAAGCAACCGGCTGGAGCTGATCATCTCTCTCGAGTCCAACGAGGACGGTGAATGGGTGGGTGAGGGGTTCTTCCGTGCATCGGGCCTGCTCAGTCCACACGATCGCATCATCGGGTTGGGTGGAGAGGCAGGGGCCTTCTTCGGTGGAGTCGCCGGCGGGGTGCTGCCCGGATCTGAGATCACGGAGCACAACGTGGCCGTCCTCACAAAGGAAGAGGTCGTGGCCGGTTTCTTCTTCACGATGACGCTTCCCGAGCCTGACGACGATGGACGAACCTGGCTCGAGATAGGCGACCCGGCAGGTGGCGTGACAGATCTCCTTCCCACAGACGTGCATCTCTATTCACCCAGGCGAGAGTCGCCCGTGCTCCTTCCGTCGGTGATGTCTCAGAGCGTGACGCTCAGGATCAAGGTCGGGGAGCTTGAGAGTGTTCGGATTCCCGAAGCTGCCGCCGTTGACCACGAGTGTGGCGAGTTCATCCTGAGCGTGGAGGAAGACGGGGAGTGGATCACCGTAACGCGCCAGCTGTCGCTGACTCAGACGGAAGTCCCGTCAGGGGTGTGGACGGAGCTACGCGACGTTCTCCTCGCGAGCGACTCCGACCGTGGGCGGGCGCTGGTCTTTCGCTAGCGTAAGAGCATTGGCGCCGGAATCGCGCGGGTGCTAGAATGGCAGCAAATCAGGCACGGCGTTGCCGGTCAAAGGTCGGGAGACACACTCATGAAGAAGTGGATCACTATTGCCCTGATAGCCATCGTGGTTGTCATTGCCGTCGCGTTCGCGCTCAGGCGTGGAGGCGGCAGCGCGGACGCGGAACGCTACGAGTTTGTCGAGGTCGCGCGGGGAGATCTCGAGAACATCATCACGAGCACAGGCACACTCTCGGCGGTCGGGACGGTGGAGGTGGGAACGCAGGTGTCCGGTACGGTTTCTCAGGTGCTGGCTGATTATAACGAGAGCGTGGCCACAGGGCAGGTTCTCGCGGTTCTTGATACGACCATGCTGTCGGCATCGGTTCGTGACGCTCGCGCTTCAGTAATGAGGACGGATGCGCTGCACGAGCAGGCCGGCAGGGACCTTGCCCGCGCACATGATCTCTTCAAGAACGAGCTCATCAGTGACGCAGAGTTTGAAGATGCCGGGACGAGTTCGAAGTCAGCCGAAGCGTCCCTGCTCTCGGCGGTTGCCTCACTCGATCGAGCGTTGGCCAACCTCTCGTATGCTGTCATCCGATCCCCGATCGACGGGACCGTGATCATGAGGAGCATCGAGCCGGGTCAGACGGTTGCTGCGAGCTTCTCAACGCCCACTCTCTTCATCATTGCAGAGGATCTCTCCGAGATGGAGATCCGTGCGCTTGTTGACGAGAGCGACATCGGGCAGATCAAGGACGGACAGAGCGTCCGCTTCACCGTGGAAGCCTACATCGATGAGAAGTTCGAGGGTTCTGTCCGTCAAGTGTGGCTTCAGCCACAGACCGTGCAGAATGTTGTCAACTACACTGTTGTCATAGACGCTGCCAACGACAGGGGCCTGCTCTATCCTGGGATGACGGCAACAGTCGACTTCATGGTCGACGAGGTTCGCGACGTGTTGCTCATTCCTAATGTAGCCCTTCGCTTCCAGCCGAGCGAATCGATGATCGATGAGTTCCGCTCGGCGATGCAGGAGCGCATGAAGGATGCGCCGGAGGCCGGGGCCACCGGGAGACCCGAGGGAATGGGACCGGGCGGGCACGGCTCGCCTGGAGGAGGCCCAGGTATGGGCGGCGGCTCCCCAGCGGCGAACGGCAACGCATTCGGCGACGCGGCGCGGCTGTGGTATCTCGATGAGGAAGGCAAGCTCAGTGTAGCCAGGGTTCGCAAGGGCGCCACCGACGGACGGGTGACGGAGATCGTGAACGGGCACGGTATCACCGAAGGCACGAATGTGATCACCAAGGTCAACGAAGAGGAATCTTCGGGAACGTCGAATCCCCTCAGTTCGACCATGAGGCGTCGCTAGCCCTCCGCCGGCCGGATAGGAGCGATAGAGATCCAGTTCGAGAGAGAGACACGATGAGTGTAGTGATCGAGACATCAGGACTCACGAAGGTCTACCAGATGGGTGAGGTGGAGGTCCACGCTCTGAGGGGCGTTGATCTGACCGTCGAGGACGGTGAGTTTGTTTCTATCATGGGTGCATCGGGCTCCGGGAAGTCGACGCTCATGAATGTGCTCGGTTGCCTGGACCGGCCTACTTCGGGTGAGTACATCCTGAGTGGGAAGAACGTCAGCGAGCTTACCCCCAATGAGTTCGCGGAAGTGCGAAACACCAGGATTGGATTCGTCTTCCAGGTGTTCAATCTCCTGCCGAGAACAACGGCTCTCGACAATGTCGAACTCCCGCTCCTCTATGACCACACCGGCCACGTCAGGGACGCGCGGGCAGAGGCCGTAGCCGCGCTCGAGCGCGTAGGTCTGGGAGACAGAATCACCCACGAACCGAGTCAGCTCTCAGGAGGAGAGCGTCAGCGCGTGGCCATTGCACGGGCGCTCGTGAACAGACCATCCATCATCCTGGCTGATGAGCCGACCGGTAACCTGGACAGCGTCACGTCCGTCGAGATAATGGGGCTCTTCAAGGAGCTTAATTCGCAGGGCATCACCATTATCATCGTCACGCACGAGCACGATATCGCCGAGTACACCAGGCGGATGATCGAGATGAAGGACGGCGCGATCATCCGTGAGACCATGAGGGCAGGGAGGCAGCCGGAATGAGACTCCGCAACCTCCTGAAGATCGCCCTCAAGAGTCTCACGAAAAACAGGATGCGCAGTCTCCTGACCTCGCTCGGCGTCATCATCGGCGTCGGCGCGGTCATCGTGATGATAGCCATCGGTCAGGGCGCCCAGGCTGACATAGAACAACAGATAACAGCGCTCGGCGCGAACATGGTGATGGTGTTCCCCGGCTCGTCGTGGTCGCACGGCGTCAGTCAGGGAGCGGGCTCTCGGAATCGTCTCACCCTCGACGATGCAGAGGCAATCCGGGAGAGAGCAACCCTCGTCACCGCTGTATCCGCCGAGGTGCGTGTGAGCGCGCAGGTGATCGGTGGTGACAGCAACTGGAGCACGTCCATCCAGGGAGTCGACCCGGAGTATCAAGAAGTTCGGGACTGGTCCACCGTGGCGGGAGAGTTCTTCACCGCGAGGGATGTGCGAGCCAAGGCGAAAGTGGCCGTGCTCGGGAAGACAGTTGCGGATAACCTCTTCCCTGGATCTGATCCCGTCGGTGAGAGGATAAGGATCAGGAATACGCCCTTCAAGGTCATCGGCGTCCTGGAGTCGAAGGGACAGTCGGCCTACGGATCCGACAGAGACGACGTTGTCATGGTGCCGGCGACAACGGCGCTCTACCGTCTGTCGGGGGGGCGCTATATCAACAGGATCTTCGTGAGCGCCGTGTCGACCGAGGCGTCCAAGGCGACGGAGGATGAGCTGATCGCCATCCTGAGGGAGGAGCACAGCCTGGAGCCGGGAGAGGACGATGACTTCCGTGTGAGAAGCCAGGCGGAGTTCCTCGAGACGGCGACGGAGACGTCACGCGTGATGACGCTACTTCTTGGCGCCGTGGCCGCCGTGTCGCTTGTGGTCGGAGGGATCGGCATCATGAACATCATGCTGGTGTCGGTGACCGAGCGAACTCGAGAGATCGGCATACGCCTTGCCGTCGGTGCGCGCGCCAGCGACGTTCTTGTTCAGTTCCTGACGGAGGCCATTGTTCTCGCTCTCGTCGGCGGTCTCGTGGGAATCCTGCTGGCGATCGGCGTATCTGTCTTCCTGGATCGCGTCATCGGCATGACGGCGATCATCTCACCCGGAATCGTGGCTCTGGCCTTCTGCTTCTCCGGCGCCGTCGGCGTCTTTTTCGGCTACTATCCCGCCCGCAAAGCTGCACGGCTCAATCCGATAGACGCTCTCCGGTACGAATAGGACCGGTCCGGGATTCGGTACTTCCCGCGCCGCCGGCTTCCTCAAGCCGGCTCAGTGCGTCACCGATGCACATCAGCCTTACCTGAAATCACCAAAAAGGCCCTTGACACCAGTTCCAGGGTGGTGGTATTGAAGTATATGTAGCTTGTGAATGTGAACACAATCACTAACTCCGGGTGTACCAGCGATGAGTGTTGGTTCTGGACATATCCCCAACGAGACAATCGACCGCCTGTTCTCCTATTTGAGACCCCTCATGTGCGTGCTCAATCGGGGAAGCGTGACCGTGTCGTCGCGAGAGCTGGCGGAAATCTGCACGGTGAACCCATCGGTCGTCCGCAAGGACTTCTCGTACATCGGCAGTCTTGGGACGCGCGGCGTCGGATACAATGTCCGCGAACTCATCGAGAGCATTCGTAGAGCCCTCAAGTTTGACAATGACATCAGGATAGCGGTGGTCGGCGTGGGCAACATCGGACGGGCGCTGCTCGAACACCCGAGATTCGGGTTCGAGGGTTTCAAGATAGTCGCGGCGTTCGACAGCAGCCCAGAGAAGGTTGGTCAGACGGTAGGGCAGGTGACGGTTGAGGACGCGGCCGATTTGGAGAAGAGACTTCAGTCCGAAGCGGTTCAGCTGGTTATCGTTGCAGTACCAGAGATCTGTGCTCCAGATGTGGCGAGAAGAGTGGGCGATGCGGGGGTGAACTCAGTGCTCTCATTTACACCGTGCGGGCTTGCGATGCCCGACAACGTCAATGTGACGTCCGTGGATTTGAGCCTGGAAATGGCAAGGCTCGTGTACCACTCGTGCTCCCAAGAGGGGCTACGGATCGGGGACGGAGCGGCATGACCGACACGACGGACGAGCGGACCGGCAGGATGAGGGACTACTGTTACCTGTTCGTGATGCTCTTTGCGACATGGCTGATGCTGACATCGAGTTTGCAGTGGCAGGAACTTGCCACCGGCGCTCTCATCTCCGTTGTCCTGGCCATTTATCTTGGCAAGACGTACGCCAGTCTCGGAATGCCGCCGCTTTCAATCAAGCGGATCGGGTATTTCATTGCCTATCTCGCGATCCTGTTCGTGGAAGTCATGCGCGCCAACTTCGATGTTGCCTGCAT
>DAOVNE010000214.1 GCA_030630395.1 Candidatus Eiseniibacteriota bacterium | reverse complement strand
TCCGGCCAAGACCAACGCCGGCTTCGACAACAACGCCAACTTCACGGAAGCCGAGTACATCAAGAACCTGATCCCGGCCTTCCTCCAGCCGACGGTCGGGTCGGGCGACATCGAGCCGTTGATCCGGCGCATCATCCGGAATAGGCCGCGCGCTCGCCGTGTCTCTTGCGAGCAGGGGAGCCGTGCTCACCATCGCGGCGCGTCGCCGTGACAGGCTCGAGGAGATAGCTCACGACATTGCCGCGCAGTTTCCGGACATACCTCCGCCGGTTGCGGTCCCGTGTGATGTCACGAGTGCAGCTGATGTGTCGACACTTATCGGGGGTACAGTTGAGCGGCTCGGGAGCGTCGACATTCTCATCAACAACGCAGGCGTCAGCGTGTATGGTGAGATGCGACTCACGCGTGCGAAGGACTTCTGCCGGGTCATGTCCGTGAACTTCTTCGGAGCCGTCCAGTGCATGCTGGAGGTCCTTCCGTTCATGAGGAGGCAGGACAGCGGGCTCATAGTGAACATCGCCTCGGTGGCGGGGCTCCACGGCATTCCATTCCTCGGTGCATACTCGGCCAGCAAGGCAGCCCTCATCAGCACGAGCCAGAGCCTCCGCGCCGAACTCGCCGAGAGCGGAGTCAACGTCATGATCGTCTATCCGGGATACACCGATACCGAGATATTCGAGCGCGAGGTCATGGTCGGGGGAGGGAGAAGACCTTCTGCCCAATATGCCCCGGTCGACGAAGTTGCGGAAGCGATCGTCCGCGCGATCGAGCGCGGGGGTCGTGATCTCATCATGACAAGCCGTGGGAAGCTCCTGAGTATCCTTCGTGGAGCTGCACCCGCGGTTGTCGAGCGGGCAATGCGCAGAATAGCAGGCGAACTCCGTGACCCCGACGAGCCGCGGCGCGACCCGGAGGAGTCCTAGGGAAGGGAGTCGCATCGTGAAGAAGCCAAAGCTCCAGATCATTGTTCTGTTTCAGAACCTAGGCGATCACGAAGAGTACTTCGCGCGCTCTCCGGCGCCTCCATTGTCCGGCATGATCGTTGCGGCGCTGACGCCGCCGATCGTTGAGCTGGAACTCCTTCATGAGATGGTGCGTCCGGTCGACTACGATACGGATGCGGACTTCATCGCACTCAGCTTCATGGACTTCTGTGCGCCGCACGCCTATGACGTTGCCGCCAGGTTTCGCGAGAAGGGGAAGACCGTGATCGCCGGCGGCAAGTACACGACGACCTTCCCTGAAGAGGTCGCGCCTCATGTCGATTGCGTGGTCGTAGGCGAGGCCGAGCGCATCTGGCCCCGTGTTGTTGAGGACTTGGTGGCCGGCGAGCTGAAGGAACGCTACGACGCCCCATTCGCTCCGCCTCTTGATAACATCCCCCCGCCACGGTACGACCTTGCAGAGCGCGAGTTCAGTGTTCCCGTCGTGACCGAGGCGACGCGAGGGTGTCCCTACGACTGTAGCTTCTGTCAGCTGACGATCCAGCGTGCCCCATTCCGCACCCGGCCGATCGAGGATGTGATCCGCGACCTCACGGCGACGTCCCGGCTTCCGTTTCACAAGCGGAAGATCGCGATGCTCTATGACAACAACCTCGGCGGCGATATCGAATACGCCAAGGACCTCCTCAGGGAGATCGCGAAACTCAAGCTGTGGGCGCTCGGAACGCAGTTCAGTTTCGACTGTCTCCATGACGACGAGTTCGTGGATCTTCTCGCCAAGGCGAACTGCACCATGGCATTCATAGGACTCGAATCGCTGAGTGAGCCCAGCCTGTTGTCGGTGCACAAGAAGCAGAATCGGGTGGAGGAGTACGAGGAGCTCTTCACCAAGCTCAGGCGTCACGGGATCATGACGTTCACAGGACTCATGCTCGGGCTCGATGAGGACACGCCGGAGTACTACCAGGGCCTGCCTTCGCAGCTGGACGAGATCGACCCGGGTGTCATTCTGCTTTCCATCGCGATTCCCATTCCCGGGACACCGTTTCACAAGCTTGCGCGTGACGAGGGGAGGATCATCGACGAGGATATTTCTCACTACGAGGGTGACCATCTGGTCATCATGCCGAAGCTGGTAACGCCCGAGCAGGTGTTCGAGGCGTTTCAGCGAATCAACAGGGAGTTCTACTCAACGGGCAAGATGATCAGAAGATGGTGGAGGCTCGTCGTAGGCTTCAGGCATGCCAGAAACCCGTTCGCGTGGTTGTTCCATTCCGCCGTTTTATCCTACGTCTTCTTCAGCCTCTCGGTCTTCCAGAAGGACCACGCGGAGCAGCGAGTGTACCCGATGAGAACATCGGGGATGCTAAAGTGACTCAGTGCGCACGGAGGTCGACGCGCGACGCTAGCGCTCGAGCTCCAAAGCGAAGGAAGGAGGCAATTGTGGCTCGATTCACTCTGCTTCTTGCGGCCGTAGTCGAGGTCGTCTTCCGCGGGATCCCCGCTCTTTTCGGATCTCCGCGAATAGCGCATTTCTTCGGCGTGGAGTATCTGCCGGGGTTCATTCCCTACGTACACGCCTTCGGGGCCGTGATGATATGTCTCGGCGTGCTCTTCTACTTCGCGTCGAAGGAGCCCGAGAAGCACATGCTCATCGTCAACATCGCGCTGATGAGGTTCGCGCTCGGCATTGCGGCTCAGTTGGGCTCGTACTTCCAGCTCGGATCGTTGGATGTCTTCTGGTGGGTCCACGTGGCCATTGATGTGGTCCTGGTTGCCCTGTTCATTCTCGCCAGATCGTCGCTCAAGAAGAGCGGGAAGCTGGCCATCGGCTGAGTCACGCTCACAATCCGACCCGTCTCCATGCTCCTGTGGGTCGCTGCCAATTACCCGGCAGGAATCGTATCATTTGAACGAATGACTGTTCACCTCCGGCCCCGGGAGGTGTTAGCATTGTCGGGTTGTCAGGGGCAGTCGACCGGAAGGCACACACGTTCGAACACAGGAGGGTAGGCGAAGTGGGACTGACACGGCGCAGGCTCACCCGGATGAGCAGGACTTCGATCCCGACGGGAGTTGAGCTTCTGGGGAATGCGGGCCTCAACAAAGGGACGGCGTTCTCAGATGAGGAGAGGGAGTTCCTGGGACTGACGGGGCTTCTTCCGCCGCACGTCCACGTAATGGACGAGCAGGTTGGCCGAGTGATGGAGAACTTCCGCAGGAAGGACAGCGACCTCGGACGCTACATCCACATGCTCTCGCTCCAGGACCGGAACGAGACTCTCTTCTACCGCGTCATCCTCGAGAACATCGAGGAGATGATGCCGATCATCTATACTCCGACGGTCGGGAAGGCCTGTCAGGAGTATGGGCACATCTTCCGTCGCGCCCGCGGCATGTTTGTTTCGCTTAAGCACCGCGGCAGGATCGCAGAGGTTCTTCAGAACTGGCCGCATGTGGATGTTCGCATCATCGTTGTTACCGATGGTGAGAGGATCCTCGGCCTCGGCGATCTTGGAGCGGACGGGATGGGGATACCGGTCGGAAAGCTCTCGCTCTACACAGCGTGCGCCGGCGTCCACCCGTCGCAGTGTCTCCCTATCACGCTCGACGTTGGAACGAACAACCAGAGCCTCATTGACGATCCTCTCTACATCGGACTCCGCGAGCCCAGATTGCGCGGCGAAGAGTTCGATAGTTTCTTCGCAGAGTTTGTTGAAGCAGCCAGAGAGGTGTTCCCGCACACGCTGATCCAGTTTGAGGACTTCGGGACCAACAACGCGTTCAGAATTCTTAATGGCTATCGTGAGAAGGTCAGCTCCTTCAACGATGACATTCAGGGAACAGCGTCGGTTGCGCTCTCAGGCGTCTACTCGTCCCTCAGACTCAGCGGTGGAGCACTCAAGGACCAGAGGTTCGT
>DAOVNE010000234.1 GCA_030630395.1 Candidatus Eiseniibacteriota bacterium | reverse complement strand
GGAAGATCATGCGAAGTGCTCCCAGCCCCGCGAATATGAAGAGGAGCGGGTTGTTGTCCAGACTCTCGTGCAGGAAGGACTGGAAATAGTCGAACGGTCTCACGGTGAGGGAACGCAGGAACTCGCCGCTGCTGTGATTGGCGAAGGCGGCGATCATGCCCGCGTTCCATTGGAGGGCCTTCGCGTACGCCGCGTTCGGCAGAACTCCGATGCCGAACGTCTTGCTGAACACCAGGAATGGAGACACGATGAGCAGAAAGAGAACGATATGGATGGCCGTTGGCAGCAGCCAATTGCGTGCGGCCAGTTCTCTCCATCTGATGAACTTGGAGGAGAGGATCCGATCAAGCATCGCAGCAACGAAGAAGACGGCGCACTCCGGACGCGCAAGCGCGGCGAGACCCAGCGCAACCGTCGATATGTACTGGCGTTTGTCACCAGGGGTCGAGTACAGGATGTGCGCCATGATCCCCGCGAGACTCAGGGTCACGGCCAGCGTAACCTCCATGCCCGAGAGCGAGGCCCAGGTGAGCCGCGACAGCGAAGCCACAAGCACGGCGGCGAAAAGGGCCTCTCTCGAATCTCCCGAGATCGTCCTCACGAGCACGTAGATGAAGTAGACGGACAGTGAAAGGAAGAGAACACCCAGAAGCTTGGCAGCGAACACTACATCTCCGCCGATGAGATAGCCGGTCCCCATCACGAGCGTCCAGAGCGGAGCCGTGGAGCCGGACACGGGCACCCCGGGGTTGTACGAAAACCCATTGCCGAGAACAAGATTGCGCGCGAACTGGGCGTGTATCCACGCATCATCGAGGGGGAACCCGAACGTGCCGGCGGTCGTGTACTCGCGCCACAGGAAGTAGCCCACGAAGACGAGCATGATCATGAGCGCGATTACGATGTGCTTACGTGCTTCCATTCTCTGCCTGCTGCTCCTGAGGTGGGCGTTCCGGCAACTGCTCCTGCTCCTCCGTCTGACGTGGGTGTTCCAGCAGCCGCTACTGATCCTGAGGTGAGCGTTCCGGCAAGCCGGACGCCACGCGTTGCTTCAGGCGTTCTATCTCCTCTCGCACACGCTGAACATTGCCTGCAGCAGGGGCATTGATCAGATAGCGCTCGAGCGAAGCAAGCTGGTCTCTGGTCTCTCCCTTGATCTCGTGGACCATCGCCATGTTGAGATGCGCTTCAGCGTAGTCGGGATCCTGGTCCAGGGCCGTCCTGAACTGTGCCTCCGCGTCCGCCAGGCGTCCGAGCCTTACAAGCTCAGAGCCCAAGAGACACTTGGGCTGAGGGAGGTGTGGCGCTTCCTTCACAGCCGCCTCGAAGTAGTGCAATGCTTCCTCGGAGCCTTGCTCCGCGTGCAGAGCCGACCCGAAGCGGCAAAGGAGCCTGCTCAGCGCCTCCATCACCTCAGACTCACCCGGACTTACGTTCGTGGCTTCGCGGTAGATCTCCAGAGCCTCTTCTCGTCTGCCCATATCCTCGGCCACGATGCCCCGACCCAGGAGGCGTCTGGAAAGCGCGCGCGACTCGATGGCGTCCGAGATCCGCTCCCCCTCTTCACCCTCGGGTACGCCGGTCAGGATGATCCTCGGGGTCGAACGGTAGGAATCGAGTCCAACCAGCTGTTCTGCCTGTGACTGGCGGTACATATTCTTGGGCGCTGAGAACTCGAGCTGCAAACCGTTGTCCGTGTGAATGGGTGCATCACCGGCGTAGCTCGTCATGGCTGCGCTTCCCATGAGGAAGAGGCCGGTGTAGTCGAGGGGCGTGTGAACACCCACGGATCTCAGATCCGCCCCGACCGACTCATCTGCGAGACGCCTTGTCAGGAGTCCGTAGTCCAGGCTCATCTCGTCGACCGTTCCGACGAGCATGTAGTCAACGCCTGGGTCCAGCTCCCAGACCGAGGCGTAGGTGAAGACGTCGCTGAACGTCTGCACGATCATCCTGAACTCGTCGGGTGACATGTTGTATGCCTGGAACCACATCCCGACAACTCCACCAGGGTTCATTCTGTCGCGTGCGAGAGTGAAGAACTCACGAGTGAAGAGGTTGGAGATGCCGGCAATCCATGGATTCGAGGGCTGCGAGATCATGACATCGTATCGCCGCTCCGTGAACGCAACGTGGTTACGACCGTCCTCGATCACCATCCTGAGACGAGGATCATCCATGCAGTGTCCGTTGGCCTCCGCGAAGAATGTCTCGGCAACCTCGATCATCGCAGGCGCTATCTCCACACAGTCGATGGACTCGATCGGGTAGCTGAGTGCGGCCCCGGCTGTGACGCCGCTGGCAAGACCGATGACCAGTACATCACGCGGGTCCTGGTGGAGCATCATCGGTGCGTGAGCAAGGAGCTTCTGCGTCCGCATGTCCGGCCCAGTGGACGCTTCCGTCTTCCCGTTCGACTGGAGGTAGATGTCGCTCCTCGCCTGCCGAACCGTCACCGTGGTGGCAACACCTTCCTTGTGGTAGAGAACTGTTCCGAAGAGGCGGATCGCATCCTCCTTGGACACATCCCACGACCGCGCCTCGTTCATATACATGTCGGCGTAGAGGTATGCACCGCTGGACATGATGACAGGATCCCAGGAGGGCATTACCGGTACGA
Source organism: Candidatus Eiseniibacteriota bacterium (assembly GCA_030630395.1). Taxonomy (GTDB): domain Bacteria; phylum Joyebacterota; class Joyebacteria; order Joyebacterales; family Joyebacteraceae; genus Joyebacterum. Next base: position 1,016 of record DAOVNE010000234.1, on the reverse strand, counting down.
CTGCCACGAGAAGCAGAGCCGCCACACCGGCCGCCACGAACTTCCGGACACGCGTCGGAGAAGTGCTCGAGAGCAGAATCGTGATCCCGAGGACGAGGTTCACCACCACCGCGACCGCGATCGTTCGCTGAATCCCGAGCCACGGTATCAGCAGGAAACCTCCGGCGAAGGCGCCGACGATGTTTCCAACAGTGTTCGCGGCATACACATTGCCTACCGATCTGCCGACCGATTCCACACGCCTCGTGCAGATTCGTATCGCCGTCGGGAAGATGCCGCCCATAAGAACCGTGGGAATGAGAATAACCAGGAAGACAATCGCGAACTCAACGAACATGAGCGTCGCGAAGGAACCCTTGTTGCTCTCGACGACCGCCACCATCCAGACGGGCAGCTTCCCCAGAACGGGCACCACGAGGAGCGCCGCCGCCCCTATTCCCACCTGAAGAGTCCCGAGCGCCGAGAGAAGGTGCCGCGATCTGTCCACGAAGCGAGAGAAGATGGTTGTCCCGATCGCCAGCCCGAGGATGTAGGCCGTGAGGATCAGACTCATGGCGTAGACCGACGAGCCTATTGTGAGAGACAGCGTACGCATCCACGCTACCTGGTAGACCAGCGCCGCAAAGCCCGAACACGCAAGAGCCATGAGCACAAGCCCGAGCACCCAATTCCGCGACTCCGGCTGCATGAGTTCCGGCTTCGTTTCGCGCTCGCTGGATGGCCTCTCGTCACTCCGGGCGCCTTGCGCAGGCTTACTCGCGTCGCGCAGCTTCGCATCGCGCTTTCGGATCCCAGGTGAGTGTCCTCTACCCTCCTCTGCCTTCTCCCGCCGGTAACGGGCGAAGACGAGCACCGACACAACTATGTTGATACCTGCGGCGATGAAGACGGTACCGATGATGCCGAACCTCGGCATGAGCACGAAGCCCGCCGCGAACGACCCGATGACCGCGCCGAACGTGTTGACGGCATAGAGCCGGCCGACGGTCATGCCCAGATTGTCGTACTTCGTCGTG
>DAOVNE010000293.1 GCA_030630395.1 Candidatus Eiseniibacteriota bacterium | reverse complement strand
TATGGAAATCAACGGGACGGGGCCCCCAGGCACACCCACCCGGGAGCGAGACACGGGCGCGTCCCAGTCTCGCGAGAACCGGACCGAGCACACAGATCGAAGCACGCATGGTCTTGACCAGCTCATACGGAGCCTCATGATAGTTGCAGTTGGTCGTGTCCACAGTGATGCTGTGGTCGTGATGCGTGACCTGCGCCCCGAGCACACGGAGCACGTGTTCCATGGTGACAACATCTCTGAGTCTCGGGACGTTACTCAGGAGGAATGTCCCGGGTGAAAGCAGGGTCGCCGCCATGATCGGAAGGGCTGCGTTCTTGGCGCCGCTGATGCGAATCTCGCCCTTGAGCTGCGCGCCACCGTCTACGATGATTCTATCCATTGCTGTTCGCCTCGGCTATCTTGATCCCGGTCGCTATCCGGTCACGACCAGCGTAGTCCTTGCGTATCTCTACATGCTGAAGCCGCTTCTCCATCAACTCGCGCACGGCGCCGGCCTGCCCATCTCCGAACTCGAGCACCATTGCTCCGCCGTCCGCCAGGAACTCAGGACCATCCTGCGCCAGGCGACGGATGCAGTCAAGTCCATCGCTGCCCCCGTCGAGCGCGATTCCCGGCTCGAACTCGCGCACTTCGCGTGGAAGCGTCTCCATATCACCCGAACAGACGTACGGCGGGTTCGAGACGATTCCCGCGAGTCTCCCTTGAAGCCCGGCCGCGGCAAGGGGTTCGACCCCCGCACCCTCCACGAACCGGACCCTCTCCGAGACGCCGATTTTCTTAGCGTTACGCTCCGCCACCGAGAGCGCGTCGGCCGATATGTCGGTGGCAACGATCTCGGCCTCCGGAAACTTCTGCGCCAGCGTGATGGCGATGACACCAGAACCTGTTCCGATATCGGCCAGAAGCAGACGACCTCCTGTCTCTGACTCCGTGCCGTCACCACGCGGCTGCCCGGCGATGAGCCCGATCGCGATCTCCGTCATCGCCTCGGTCTCGGGCCGCGGTATCAGCGTCGCCGGCGTCACCTCAAACTCTGCCATCATGAAGGCCGACGTCCCGGTGACATACTGCACCGGCTCCCAAGCCAGGCGCCTCTTGAACAGCGCCTTGTATCTCGCCAGCTCGTCCTGACTCAACTGACGGTCGTGCTGGACATACAGTTCGATTCTTGGAAGAGAAAGCACATGGCTCAGGAGCAGCTCTGTCTCGAGCCGTGCGGTCTCGAAGCCCCTCTCGGCGAGGTAGCTCGTGCTCCAGTTGATGAGTCCCGTAATGGTCCAGACGGTAGCCAAGGCCTTTACTCCGAGTGCGCCATCTTGTCGGCCTGGTCCTGAGTCGCGAGCGCGTCCATAAGCTCGTCGAGCCCACCGTCAAGCACCTGGTCGATGCCGTAGAGCGTCATGTTGATTCTGTGATCCGTGACTCGGCTCTGCGGGAAGTTGTAGGTGCGGATCTTGGCGCTCCGATCCCCAGTTGAGATCTGGCTTCTGCGGGTCTCGGCCATCTCGGCCTGCTGCTTCTCACGCTCAACCTCGTAGAGCCTGGCTCTCAGGACCTTGAGCGCCTTCGTCTTGTTCTTGTGCTGTGACTTCTCATCCTGGCACGTGACCACGAGTCCGGTCGGCTTGTGCGTGATACGGACGGCCGAATCGGTCGTGTTGACACTCTGACCGCCGGGACCGGTCGCGCGGTAGACGTCTATCTTGAGGTCTTCCTGCTTGATTTCTATGTCGACTTCCTCGGCCTCGGGAAGCACGGCCACGGTGGCTGCGGATGTATGGATTCTTCCCTGGGACTCAGTCTCAGGCACACGCTGTACGCGGTGAACACCGCTCTCGAACTTGAACCGGCTGTAGGCGCCACGCCCGTCAACAGAGAAGACGATCTCCTTGAATCCACCGGCTCCACTCTCGCTCGTGTTCATCACGTCGATCACCCACTTCCGGCGCTCGGCGTAGCGTGAGTACATCCGGAAAAGATCGGAAGCGAAGAGCCCGGCTTCCTCGCCGCCGGTTCCCGCCCGGATCTCGACGATCACGCTCTTGTCGTCGTTCGGATCCTTGGGGACGAGCAGGAGTCTCAGTCGTTCTTCGAGTTCCGACCGGCGCGCGCCAAGCTCCTCCAGCTCTTCCTTCGCAAACTCCTTCTCCTCGGGGTCGTCGGCCGCTTCGATTATCTCCGTGGCCGCCTCTATGTCGCTCATGACCTTCTGGTACTCCGTACCGGCAAGAACGACGTCAGTGAGCCCGGCCCGCTCCTTCGAGTACTTCCTGATGAGGTTGTGGTCGGCAAGCACCTCCGGTGTGGAGAGAAGCTCCGTGAGTTCGTCGAAGTGCTTCCTTATGGATATGAGCTTATCGAGCATCGTTGCCACCCGTCTCACCCTCACCGCTGCCGGCCGTGGCCACCGCGTCCGCGTCGCTTTCCCTCACGGCCTTAAGCGCCGCGATCGCGACCTCGATCTGCGCGTCCGACGGCGGCTTCGTGGTTATCCCCTGAAGCCACATGCCGGGAGCTGAGATCGCCCTCGCCCAACGCGCCGTCCCGTGGAGGGCGGAGAGCTTCATGATCTCGTACGAGACGCCGGCAATGACCGGAATGAGCAGAAGCCTCATGAGGCGGTGCCCGATGGTCTGCGGGCGCCCGGTCAACATGAACACCAGAATGCTCACGACCATCACTATAAGAAGGAAGCTCGTTCCGCATCTGGGGTGCCGCGTTGTGTGCTTCTGCGCGTTTGCCGGAGTCAGCTCCGCCTCTTCCTCGTGGCAGAAGATGGTCTTGTGCTCCGCGCCATGATACTCGAAGACGCGTCTCATCTCACGCCACTGGGAGATCCCCCAGATATACGCAAGGAAGAACGTCACGCGGATGACACCATCGATCGCATTGAAGAGAATGGAGCTGTCGTTGCCCAGCC
>DAOVNE010000074.1 GCA_030630395.1 Candidatus Eiseniibacteriota bacterium | reverse complement strand
GTGCTCTTCGCACTCCTTGTCCTTGCGTCTCCCCTCGCGGCCCGCGAGGCAACGCTGGATACTGATGTCATCACCACAAACAGGCTCCACATCTTCTCCCTGGCTGACCGTACGCCCGGGGACCTGTGCGAGGCGTGCAACAACAACTACTACTGGACGGTCGACGGGTGGCTTCTGGGGAATGAGGCGTACAAGACCTATTGCGACCCGTCTGAGTGCCCGGACTGTGTCGGCGGATGGAAGCCGATCAGCGTGACCATCTATCTGTACTGGGCTGAGGAGAACACGTGTGAGCTGACACTCTCCGTCGATGTCGAAGAGGTCGACTTGAGTGTGCCGGACTGCCCGATGCCGGGTGCGCTTATCGTGGCGTCCGATCCGATTGTGGTCGGACCGTTCAGCCCGGCAGGACTGTGGGCGATCACCATTCCTCTTCCTGAGGACTGCCCCGTGCTTGATGAGCCGTTCTTCGCCAGCATCAGTTTCCTCGACGCCTGTGACGCGATGCCCGCTCTCGTCACCGACGAGGGGCCATGTCTTCCATGTCTTACCTGGAACGACTGGGGCTCCGGCTGGCAGGATCTCTGCGACTTCGGTTTCCCCGGCAATCTGAGTGTCTATACGACGCTCGAGTGCCAGGGTCCGTCGCCGGTCGAGCGCACAACGTGGACGACCATCAAGAACCGCTTCAGGAGCGAGGACTAGCCTCCGGCGAATCCGGAGTACGGACTCTAATCCCCCCAGGAAGCAAGTCCGAAGAGAAGGCAGGTCACGGAAGTGGCCTGCCTTTCTCGTTCAGCTGGGTCGTGACTGGGTCCGGGGCGCGCGCCGCCCTCTAACGATGCAGCAGGAACGAGATCCTGCCTTTCGCCACCACTACGACAGCGTCCTGAACCTCGATATCCACGCCTTGGGCCACGACCGACAGAGTTCCGTTCAGGTGGTTTATGCCGTACACAGGAGTGAACGGCTCCCCCCCAACGGTGATCGTGTACTCGTCCGGAGCCTCGAATATCAGCTGCCGGAAATCGAACTCATCCTGTCCGAGCACGACGGCAGTGGGGCGGCCCGCGATGTAGACGTGCGACCCGCCTGAGTACTCGATCTTGAGGATCCGCTTGTGGACGGCCCGGTGTGTGTCAACCTCTGCGATGTTCTCACGATCGTACGAGACGGTCGTGCTCACAAGTTGCTCGGTATTGACGATGAAGAGCGAGTCCCCGCGCAGAGTGATCTCGTCAAAGAGCCTCTCGGGACCGGACTTGGTTTCATCTATGAACGCCGCGGCGGCTTCCTCTCGACCCGCAAACCCGTGTCGCTCGAGAAGGCGCGTGACGTTCGGCGACCCACCGGAGAAGTGATTCCAGAGGATTGCGTAGGGGTCGAGACAGCGTTCGGATACAGTCGTCTTCCAACCGGGTTCGATCCGGTCCAGGAGGAGGCAGATGGCAGCGCCCGTACACCTGAATCGCTTCCCCTTGTACCAGTTGATGTCACGCGCCGCGTTGAACAGGTCCGCCGTGCATTCAGAGGTCCCAAGCAGAGCTTCGGGAGGAGGCAGGGCTCCGTCCTCGAGGTAACGTGGCGCCGCATCCTCGCATGTGATACCAATGTAGGTCGCAGTGCCGATGATGTGCTCGCGGTGGCGCTCATAGTCCACGAAGCGCCTTGTGATCCCGGCGCGTCGGAATCCTCTCACACTGACGAAGTCCCGGGCGATGGCCTCGAGTGATTCCGGCGGCGCCGCCAGAGCCGTGGCGAGAAGCTCGCATTCGATATCGACGAGAACCAGGTTGCGCGGAATGGAGGGGAATCCAGCGCCGAAGTCGAGCCACTCGCTCATCTCGGGGCATTGTCCTGACTGGTATGCGGAGAAGGCCGTCTGAAATGCGAAGGGAAGGCTCCCTTCAGGCATCGGGGATAGGCTATCGGAAAGGGTGGCGGAGATATCCCAGTCGGGCCACAGGGCGGAGCTCAGGGCGTCAAGGGCGAGAACATCATAGAGCTGCTCAGCCGGCGCCGGCCCTGTCGCCGTGGGCTCAGCCGATGTAGCCTTGAGAGTCGTCGCCGTGGACTCGACCGCGGTGGGCTCTGTCGCCGTCGGCTCCTGTGCCGGTACGCACTGCGGCGCCCCGGCGAGTACGGCCGCGATGGTCACGACTGCGAAGAGGCTCGTTCCTTCCCTGCTCATCTTGCTGCTCCAAGCCCGGACCGACTCCTGTCCTCATACTAGGACAGGGCGACCACGAGCTCAAGGGGGAGATTTCACGCCTTCTTAGACAACGCACCTGCCGCCCGGGTTACAGATGAATCCGCGCTCAGTCGACAGCCAGGCAGATGGCCGGCCAGAACGGGACAGGGCCCCTTTCGGGGCCCCGTTGCGTCAGCCGCTAGAGCAGATCACCCAACTTGAGTTTGTGCGTCCTGTGCCTGCCCTCCCGCACAACATCGATCTCATACCTTGTGCCGGGATCCGCGCGCATGAGCTCGCGCAGCGCGATGAGCCCGCCCAAGTGCTCTACACCTATGTCGTTGATCGCCAGGACCACGTCGCCCTCTCTGAGTCCCGCCCGATCGGCAGGCGTACCGGGTGCGACGAAGAGCACGACCACGTCATCACCCTCCGGCCGCCAGAGCTGCAGACCGGACCTGTCCGGCGGGAACTCCCTGGCGAAGTCCTCGCCCACCTCGAAGACAACCTGCTGGCGCTCGTAGTCGAGGTGGATGACGAAGTTCCTGAGGAGTCGGTTCCCAAGGTTTCCAATGAGTTCGCTTCTGCTGAATGCGCCCTTCAGTGCGGTTGTCGGGACTCCGATCAGCGGCTCGTCCAACGCATAACCAGCCACTTCCACCGTTTCGAAACGGACCCCACGCACGGCGAACCTGCCGCCTGCGCCGAACGCGATACGGTCCACGCCGTCACGGTCAAGCAGGCCGTTCGCGTGCGCGTAGGGGTAGTGGAAGGTCTCGCCGCTGGCCCCGAGGTCAAGGCTCCATCTCCCCGCGTAGACATCATCGACGCTCATGGGAATGGTGAAGGTGTTGCCGCTTAAGGGTGCGTCGATCGTCACGCCCGGGCCGTCATAGACGAAGGACGATGGATCGTAGAACGACAGAAGCTCGTTGGCGTAGTCGACGCGAGTCACGAACCTCGAGAGGAAGTCGTAGCCCAGGATGCCTGCCACTTCCAGATCCCCTGTCCGTTCGAAGAGACCTGCGATATCGATGGCAGCCACGGTCTGTTCTCCGAATTCGATCCCCTGGATGGAGAAGGGCGGCAGATCCACGAACGAGACATCGACCGTGTTACCTGCGCCACCTCCCTTCACCTGGCCCTCGGGCTCAAGCCCAAGCTCGCGGGCGTAGGTCTCATCAATCACGCTCATGCTCGCGCCGGTGTCGAGAACCCAGGTGCTCTCACGGCAGTCGACATTGACGGTCATGTAGATGTGGTTCTCTATGAAGCGCATCGGGACGTTCTCCGAACTCGCGCCGTTCGCAAACACGTAATCGCCGGCGCCGTCCGTTGGGGGATCGAAGATCGATGGGTCGATCTCAGGGTTCACATCAAACGTAGTTGTGATGACGGTCTGCGTCTGACCGATGGGAAGAAGCTCGGTATCGGAGCGGAAGGCGTGCTGCACGCCGCCCACGTCCCTGTAGTCCGAGAAGATGGAATGTGAAATCCCGTCGGGGAGGATGCTGCTCTCTTTCACCAGGAGATGCGTCGATGTGTCAATGTAGAACAGGGTGACATCATCGTTCAGGCTGTTCTCCACGCGAAGCACGTGGCACGCAGCACCGCCCACATCATCGGCGCCGTCGTATGAGAGCGAGAAGATGCTTGAATCACGATCCAGGTGTTCGTACTCGCTCATTGCGGCATCCACGATACGCCTCGTGAGAGCCGCCTCGTCACGCGTGATCTGGAGCTTCCCATTGGTGTCGAGCGCCCACATCACATCTCCGTTGTCGCCGTTCGTCTGTCTGATAACGCTCAGATCGACTTCAACACGCTCCATCCCGGGATACATCGTCCACTGCTCAATCGTGCCGGAGAGACCCGGGAGGGTTATCGTCGCCGTGAGGTGAGTCGTCTTCTCGGCCATAACGGCATCCATTCCGCCGAGCGCCTCGATGTGTTCCTCCATCACGGCGTACGGGTCGATAGACTCCGCCCTACAGAGTCCGGTGGCAATCAGGAGCATGGCGGAAACGGCTATTCCGGTGACCAGCCTTCTCTGATGCAACATGTGTCCTTCCATGGGAAGCGCCCGGGAGTTGGTCATGATATAAGCATCTCCGTTGAATCGGCAGCCTCGGCGGGCTCTCTAAGGTGATTCCCGGAGGAAACACCTCGCGCGGCAGAGAGCCCACCATTGGCCTCTCGGGGGGGATCCGAGATCTGAGCTGCGTCCGCGTAGCACTTGACGGCAACCATCGTGATGTCGTCTGCCTGCGCGGCCCCAGCTACAAAACCTTTGAGTTCGGCATAGACGCGCTCTTCTATGTCATGAGCGCCAAGATGGCGATGTTCAACCAGAAGAGCCTCGAGCCGCTCGTCTCCGAACATCTCCTCGTGCGGGTTCAGCGCCTCCGTCACACCGTCCGTGAAGAGAACGAGGCTGTCGCCCAAACCCAACGTGATAACTGCATCCTCATACTCGACGTCCGGCATGATGCCGACGATCAACCCACCCTTGCCGAGAAACTCCTTCTCTCCGTTTGAGCGGAGAACGCACGGCGGATTGTGCCCCGCGTTGACGTAGCGGATCTCTCCAGCCTTCGTATCGAGCACGCAGTAGAAGAACGTGATGAACTCACTGTCTCCCGTGTAGCTGTAAGCGATCCGGTTGACGTGCCGCATCAGCTCCTTAGGCCTCACTCCGCTTTCAGCCAGAGCCCGGACGGCAGCCTGGACATTCGCCATGAGGATCGCAGCCGGAGTTCCCTTTCCAGCCACGTCGCCGATCGTGATGGCAAACTTCCCATCAGTCATATCGATGACATCGAAGCAGTCGCCACCCACGTGCCTTGCGGGAACGCTGAATCCGTATATGTCCCAGCCGGGCGGGTCGGGGAAGCTCTTCGGCAGGAGCTGCGTCTGGATCGTCCGTGCAATCTCCATCTCCTGCTCCAACTTGCTTCGCTCAGCCACGACCGTCTCGATCTGCTGCCTCAGAAGCTCGTAGTTGTACGTGATGGCTCCGATCGTAAGCGCGAGGACTCCGTTCACGGTCACGATCATGAGAGCATTCCGCATCTGGTAGAGAACGACCAGCGGGTTGATGAGGATGGTCAGGCCGCTTCCAAACACGCCTGCCGCAATCAGTGTGATGACAGCGAGCGGGAAGCGAACATAGACCGGGAATCCACTCATCTTCGGAAGCACGTACCGCACTGTAAGCACCGCTGCAAAGACCGCAACATTGGCGAACACAATGCTCATCGGAATGAGCGAGCGCGCTACGCCGCCTTCACTCCCGGAGAACACCTGAATCGCCAGACCGATCGCCAGGCCCGCAGTGCTGGCTGCAAGCGCCCAGAGAAGGATCGTCTTGAAGGTGAGCCTCCGGGAAAGTACCTGAGATGAGGTGCCGCGTGTACCTCGACTCATCGGTTATCCCTCCGTACCGGTTCCAGGGAATGCACTCGGAAGTCCTACTTCGGTGGCGACTGGTACAGGCTCAAACGCGTTCGCCAGACCGGTCTCCTTCCGCTGCAGGAGCGCGCCGAGACCGAAGAAGATGATGACAATGCCGCACAGCGTCCCGATGACAGGTATCGCGGTGATGATGTAGACACCGACGAGACCGAGCAGCATTGGAGGAACAGGTGACTTCGTCATGATCGCATCACCTCGTCTGAGGATCACACTGCCAAGCCAGATGGCCACGTAGAACTTGGCGATGTAGAGAGCGATGAGATAGGCCAGCGCCAGCATGAAACTGAATGGGATCGTAATGATGAAAACGATCGAGAGAACGATGATGATCGGCAAGCAGATGAAGGCGATGAACCCGATCCCCAGGCTCTTGAGCGGCTTCGTCCTGATGATGTTGGCCGTGTTCTTTGCATGATCACTCGTCACTGCGATTATGATGCTACCGGCAATGATGGCAGCGATGAACCCGAGAAGATGCATGACAGACTTGAAGCGTCCGAAGGAACTGATAGCGTCAGCGATATCATCCTCAGTGGCAATCTGCTCTCTGTAGGTAACCGACCCGCAACAGACGTTCCCGAAATCAATCTGCGTCGGTCCCTCGTAGACGAGATCCCCACCGATATACGCTCCATCCAGAAGCGTGATGCCGCCGTCCGTGAAGAGCTCTGAGTTGCCGCCGATCTCGCCGGCCATTGTAAGCTCGCCCAGGCCGATTCTCGCGTCGCCCTTGATGGTTCCCCGATGTGTCATCCGACCGGCCCCGGCGAGGAGGCTGCCCTCGATGACGGCGTCTTCGTAGATGACCAGGTTCGCGGCCCCAACCAGAAGATCGCCCTTTATCGTGCCGTGGATGTAGACGTTCTCGGCGAAGACACGGACGTCATCGCCGACGATACCGTTGATGGTGACGTCCTGAGCGAATACAAGCAGGTCCTGAGTCAGCGTCCCGTTGATTGTTGCCCACTGCGTACCGACGATGGCGTCGCCATCAAGTGTCCCATCGATATTGAAGGTCTGAGTCCATATGTAGACATCGTAGGATTCCGTCTCACCTTCGGGGATATTGAAACTCCCCGTCTGCTCGATTCGCATCGAGTGGGCGATTGTGATGGACGAACCGGACGATTCACTGACCGAATCGTCGATCAGCTGTATTCCCGCTGTCCC
>DAOVNE010000070.1 GCA_030630395.1 Candidatus Eiseniibacteriota bacterium | reverse complement strand
GACCCTAATGGACGTTGCATCGGCCGGCGGCGGAAGGTATTTCAGGGCCACGGACGGGGAGCGAGAACTCGTTGCCATCGCCGAGGATCTCTCGAAGATGGAACAGGGAGACCTTGAATCGACGATGCTTGCGTACTACGAAGAGCGGTTTCAGATTCCGCTCGCGGTTGCGATCGTGTTCATCTCTCTGGCTTCGTTTCTTCCCACGCGGAGGAAGACTCGTGGTGAGTAAGAGGAGCAGAAGACAGGGGCGGCGGCTCCACGGACCCTTGCTCAGGCGAGTGGTCATTGTGTGTCTCGCACTCGCGAGCTTCCCGTTTCTGACAGGCTTTGGTGATACACCGGGCGCGCGGAACAGAAGATGCAACAAGCACTATCGCGCCGAGGAGTATGATGAGGCACTGGCGGAGTACCGTAGCGGTCAGATCGTGGCTCCCGAGCTTGAGGAGCTGGCCTTCAACTCCGGGAACGCTCTCTATCGAATGGGTGAGTTTGACTCGGCGCTCAGGGAGTACCTGAATGCAGCGGCGTCCTTTGACGATGAACTGAGTGCCATGTCGTACTACAACGCCGGCAACGCGGAACTCAGCGCTGGTGACCTGGAAGCCGCACTCGAGTCGTTCAAACAGTCCCTCAGGAGGAATCCCGGAGATCTCGACGCGAAGTACAACCTCGAGGTCGCGCTTGCGCTGCTCGAGGAACGTGAGAACCAGGAGCAGAGCGACCAGGGACAAGAGGGCGACCAAGGCGACCAGGAGCAGGAGGGCGACCAACAGCAGGAGGGCGACAAGAGCGACCAGGAACAGCAGGACGACCAGGAGCAAGAGGGCGATCAGAGCGAGGAGAAGAACGAGGAACCGGAGGGGGATCAAGAGAAGCAGGGCGGCGACCAATCCGGGGAAGATAAGGAGCAACCGTCCGATTCGCCACAGGGTGACGGTGAGCAGGATGAGTCCGCGATGTCCGAGGAGGATGCTGAGCGGCTGCTGGATGCGATAGACAGGGGAGAGCGTGAACTCCTGGCCAAGCTGAGAGCGGCCAGAGCGAGGAAGAGAGAGAAGGTTGACAAGGACTGGTAGACAGAGCTGCACTTCATGGTGGCGATCAGGGTTGCGACAGCTCGCGCTCCTGATTGGCGTCATGGCTTTCCTTGTCTGCGTCCCCGTCACGGCAAGCGCAGCGGACATCACGGTGACGGCGCGCGTGAGCAGCAAGAGGGTCTCTCTCAATGAGACCTTCACATTGAGTGTCGTCGTTGAGGGTGCGATGAGCGCTCCCGCGCCGGAGCTTGGCCGGATTGTGGAGCAGTTCACGGTCTACTCGTCCGGCACCTCGAGCAGCATGAGCATAGTGAACGGCCGAAGAATGAGTTCCAAGCAGTGGAACTACAGCCTGCTTCCCCGAGCACCGGGGTCCTTCGTCCTCGGTCCCGTGGAGGTGGAAGTCGGCGGCGCCATCTACAGCTCAGAACCGATCGAGATAGAGGTTGTCGAAGGGGAGTCCCGCCGGGCGAACGGCGAGATGGAGGTGAGGGAGGCCACAGGCAGCCAGACGGCCGCATCAGGCGATGTCTTCGTCACGATGACCGTCGACAAGGCCAAGGCGTACGTGAACGAACAGATCACGCTGTCGTTCAAGTACTACAGAAGAGTGGAGCCGCGCGGTCCGCGGTACGAGAGTCCGGATGTGACCGGATTCTGGACTGAGGACCTGCCGCCGCCGGAAGAGTACTTCGAGATGGTCGACGGCAAGCGCTACCGCGTAACCGAGATAAGAACCGCGCTCTTCGGCGCCGCGGCCGGAACCGCGACCGTCGGAGAGGCGCGCCTGACCTACCACGCCGAGGGCGCCCCGTTCACATTCTTCAGGACACAGGGCGAGAAGAAGATCCTGAGCACGAAGCCGATCACGATCGAGGTCCTGCCACTTCCATCAGACGGGCGTGCCCGCGGATTCGGCGGCGCAGTCGGACAGTACCGGGTGGAGTCCAGTGTGGATGTGCAGGAGGTAGAGGAACTGAAGCCCGTGACATTACGGGTGACTGTGACCGGAACCGGGAATGCGCGGACGGTCCCAGCGCCTGTGCCGGACGATGTTCCCGGATTCAAGGTGTACGAATCGGGGAGCTCGACTGATATTTCGAAGAAGAATGGGATCGTTGGCGGCGTCAGAACGTTTGAGTACGTATTCGTGCCGCAGCAGTCGGGAGATCTCACCATTCCCGGTATTGAGCTCAAGTACTTCGATCCAGCCCGCGGGCGATACGACGTCGCGCGGACAGATGACATATCGCTCAAGGTTGCAGTGCGAACCACGATCGATGAACAGGTGGCCGGGGCAGTGGGAGCGGCGATATCGAGGGTCGGTGCGGATATCCGCTACATCAGAGAGCCGGATGGCTTCTTGAAGAGAGCGTCCCGGCCCCTGTACTTCCGACCCGCCTTCCTGCTCCTGCAGCTTCTCCCTCTCTTGTGCCTGGGGACTGTCTGGATGTGGAAGGACAGGAGGAAGCGGCTCTCGCAGGACCGCGGTCTCGAGCGCTTCCTGAGAGCTCCAGCACGTGCGCGCCGAGAGCTCAAGGCAGCGGGTGCTCTGTCCACCGCGGGGGATCACGCGGGGACCTGCTCAGCCGTGGCGCGGCTCACGGTGGATTTCATCGGAGATCGCCTGGGAGTCGCCTCACGGGGAATGAGACTGGGAGAGCTCAGAGCGGCTCTTATGGAGGCCGGCGCGGACGTCGCGGCTGCTGACCGCGCGATCTCTCTTCTCTCGGCCTGTGATATGAGTAGATTCGCAGGCGCTCAAGGTTCGCTCACAACGGAAGAGATCCTCGATGAGGCTGACATCTTGATCAAGAATATCGAGAAGCTAGGGCGAGGAGGCAATAGATGAGGCGCGCCACTCGACCGGCATCATGGAGGCCATTGCCCTCACGGGTCCCGGTGTCTTCGCTCGCGCTACCTGGGTTCTTGTCCGTGGTGGTCGCACTCGTGCTCTTGACGGGGATAGAGCACGTGCACGCGGCGGAGACTACGGATGGCTCAAGCGCCGGGGAGGCATTCCGCGTTGCGAACACGCTCTACTCGGAAGGTGAATTCGCCGAGGCCAGGTTGATCTACGAGGGTGTCGTCAAGGGCGGGTTCGGAGACGCCGATGTCCTCTACAATCTTGGCAATGCCTGCTACAAGTCCGGGGACGTCGGGCACGCTGTTTTGAGCTACGAGCGTGCGCTCAAGGTAGCGCCCGGGCACGCGGATGCGCGGGCCAATCTCGAATTTGTTCGGGGAGGACTCGTCGATCGGCAGGGACGAGTGCCGACGAGAGGTATTGCCGGCGCTGTCGAACAGACCTGGTCCGAACTCGATCCGGCTATGCTCGTCGCACTTGCGAGCATTCTCTACGTGCTCTTGATCGCCGTCGTTATCTTCGGCGTCGTCCGCGGCGGGATGGCCGGATGGCCTCTTAGACTGTCGATCGCTCTTGTCGCACTACTCGTCCTCGTGGGAACAGCGGCGGGCACGAAGATCTACCGCCTGCACGCAGTGCACGAGGCCATCATCGTCGTGCGAGAGACGGGGGCAAGGACAGGACCCGGCGAGGAGTTCGTCCTCGAGTTCCGGCTGCACGAAGGTACGAAGGTCAGGCTCTCGGAGGAGAGGGGGAGCTGGACTCGCGTCGCGGTCTCAGGGACAGATCTCGAGGGATGGCTGCCCTCCGAGGCGCTCAAGGCAATCTGATGTAGAGGGCCGCACTGGAGAGGTCACGAGCGGTGGGAGATAGGCGGAACACACCAGTGGTGGGAAGGTGACAAGTGAAAGAGCCGGTAAGGGTTGGAGTCGCGGGCGCCACGGGGGCCGTCGGTCTTGAGATGCTGTCGGTGCTCCGCGAGCGCGCATTCCCTGTGGAATCGGTGAGGGCGATGGCCTCCGGTCGTGGAGACGCTCGCACGGTTCCGTTCGGTGGGCAGGATCTCCCGGTGGAGGAACTCACATCGGATGCTCTCTCACGGCTGGACATCGTCCTCTTCGCGACTGGGGCCTCCGTCTCCCGTGAATTCGTACCGCTCGCCGTGGCTCGCGGCGCTGTAGCGATAGACAACAGCCGGGCGTTCCGAATGGACGATGACGTTCCTCTGGTGGTTCCTGAGGTAAACGCGGAGGCCGTGGGTGGGCAGACCGGCATCATTGCCAATCCGAACTGCTCGACGATCCAGATGGTGCTTGCTCTGAAACCGCTTCAGGACGCGGTGGGAATCAGACGGGTCGTCGTCTCCACATACCAATCGGTCTCCGGCACCGGGACCGCGGCCATCGATGAGCTGACGGATCAGTCACGTTGCGTGCTGGCTGGCGAGCCGACCATCTCGCGGGTCTATCCTCATCCGATCGCGTTCAACTGCATACCTCACATCGACACGATCGATGACGACGGCAATACGCGTGAGGAGACGAAGATGGTCCTCGAGACGCGTAAGATTCTCGATCTGCCCGAACTGCCGGTCACGGCGACGTGCGTTCGCGTTCCCGTCTTCCACTCTCACGCATTGGCACTCTGTGTTGAGCTTGAGAGCGGGCTCTCTCCCGAGGAAGCCAGACTGGTTCTGGGGCGTTCTCCCGGGATCACTGTCCTCGACGACGCATCCGAGGCGGTCTACCCGACGCAGCTCTCGTCATCCGGAACCGATGACACATGGATAGGTCGAATACGACGCGACGAATCCGTCACCAACGGTCTCTGGATGTGGGTAGTCGCCGACAATCTCAGGAAGGGGGCAGCCCTCAATGCGGTTCAGATTGCCGAGCTTCTTCTCGACGGGCCGGGCGGCTGATTACTCCTGGGACCATCCAGCTGATTTCTCTTGTGGGGCTCTTCTGAAATGGGACTGCTGAACGATCTCACACTGGGCCGGTTCGTGCCTCTCAAGTCGCCCGTTCACAGCCTTGATCCCAGGGTGAAGATGACGGGCGCTCTTGCCCTCCTTGTCATGGTCATCGCGGTAGAGGGGTGGGGCGAGTACGTCATTCTGACGGCTGGCCTGCTCATGGCGGCGGCGGCATCGCGTCTGCCACCGGGCTTCTTCCTGCGGAATATCGCATCGCTCAAGTGGCTTCTGATCGTGATTCTCGTAATGCACAGTCTTCTGACCGAGGGCGTGCCGCTCGTGTCATCGGCCCCGTGGTTGACTCGCGAGGGCCTGGCCATGGGGGGGATCTTCGCCTGGCGCGTGGCGCTCATGGTGACGATCGCGACGCTTGTGACCGCGACAACGTCACCAGTGGATCTTGGCGACGGCCTCGAGAGGCTTCTGAAGCCCTTTGAGGTCATCGGTCTCCCGGTTCACGAACTGGCCATGATCTCGGTCATCGCGCTCAGGTTCGTTCCGACCCTCCTGGATGAGGCGGGGAGGATAATGAAGGCGCAGATAGGACGTGGTGCGAGCTTCGAAGGCGGAGCCGTGGCGAGAGCCAAGAGCACGATTCCCATTCTAATACCGCTCTTCGCGAGCGCTTTCAGACGGGCGGACGATCTGGCGCTTGCCATGGACGCGCGGTGCTACCGTGGCGCGCTGGGCAGAACCAAGTACGTCGAACTCAAGCTCAAGCGGAGTGATGGGCTGGCCGTTGTCCTTCTGGCGGCAGTGGTGGCGACGACGTTGGCCGTCCCGCGGTGGTTCTGATGACTGGTGATTGCGATGACCGGTGTTCCTGATGACCGGTGGTTCTCACGACTCGGATCCTGGAGAACGACTGGGATGAGTGTACGCAAGGTCAAGCTCACGATCGAATACGACGGCGCTGATTTCTCGGGCTGGCAAGTGCAGCCCGGCGAACGGACCGTTCAGGGGGACCTGGAGGCCGCGTTTTCGGGGCTTGCGGGTGTTGATGTGCGCGTGCACGGCGCGGGTCGAACGGATGCCGGGGTTCATGCCATGGGGCAGGTCGCCCACGCGGAGACGGATCTGATACTTCCCGGGGAGGAGCTCAAGGGGGCACTTAATGCGAGGCTCAATGAGGACGTCTTCATCGTCTCCGCCCAGGATGTCGGCGCCGACTTCAATGCTCGCTTCGATGCACTGTCGAGATCTTACGTCTATCTTATGGGATTCAGGGAGAGCCCTCTCTGGCGCAGGCGGCGCCTGCTCGTGAGAGGGGCTCTCGACAGGGAGGCCATGGAGGCCGCGCTCAAGCCGTTCGACGGGGAGATCGATTGCTCGTCCTTCTGCCTCACCGGGAGCGAGCCCAAGCATCACCGTTGCCGTATCGACGGGATTTCGCTAGAATGGCTATCTGCACACGGAGGTATGCTGGTACTCAGGATTGAAGCCGACAGGTTTCTGCGCGGTATGGTCCGTTCGATCGCAGGTACGCTGATTGAAGTCGGAAGAGGCAGGATTTCGCCCGACAGCATCAGTGAGATCCTGGATGCTCACGATCGCGGCCGCGCGGGCCCCACGGTTCCACCGTGGGGGCTCTACCTGGAGCGAATCAAATACAAAGGGGAGGTTAAGACATGAAGATATTCCTGGACACGGCGAACATTGAAGATATCCGAGATGCAGCCGCATCCGGTCTGGTCGACGGTGTTACGACGAATCCGACTCTGATCTCGCGCGTCGAGGGGAAGTTCGAAGACATCGTGCGCGAGATTTGCGAGGTTGTCGACGGTCCCGTCAGCGCTGAAGTGGTGAGTCTTGACAGCGCCGGCATGGTCGCGGAGGCCACGAAGCTTGCCAAGATCCACGACAATGTCGTCGTGAAGATCCCGATGACCAAGGAGGGATCAAAGGCGATACGCGAACTGGCCAGTCTGGGAATCCGCACGAACTGCACACTCGTCTTCTCGGCCAATCAGGCGTTCATCGCAGCTAAGGCCGGCGCCTCCTTCGTCAGCCCGTTCATCGGGCGGCTGGACGATGCCGGACAGGTTGGAATGGATCTCGTGCGCGAGATCCTCACCATCTACGACAACTACTGTTTC
>DAOVNE010000141.1 GCA_030630395.1 Candidatus Eiseniibacteriota bacterium | reverse complement strand
TAGATCTGTTCACCTGCTTCTGGAGTATCTTCCAGAACCCCATGCGTGTAAGAGGGCGTCCCCGAGCATTCAGAAACAGCACGTCAGTGAGGGCTCCCCTGGCGATCAGGTCGGGGCGCACGTCTCGCCTGTATCGCTCCGTCCATTCTATCGCCGTGTTTCCCACCGGGATGATACGTTCCTTCGAGCCCTTTCCGAACACGCGTATGTAGGAGTCCTCGAGAAACAGGTTCGACAGCTCGAGACCGATGAGTTCGCTCACCCTGAGTCCCGCCCCGTATGCCATCTCCAGCATGGCGCGGTCTCTCACACCGAGGAGCGTCGCCGTGTCGGGTGCATTCAGCAGTTTCTCCATCTCGTGCACGCCAAGCACATCCGGCAGCCTGCGCGACATCTTCGGGGTTTCCATGTGCAGCGTTGGGTCCGTGTAGCTCCTGCCCTCGCCTCTCTCAAGCAGGGCCAGAGGGAGAAAGGCGTGGTAGCCGCGAAGACAGGAGAGGCGGCGGGCCGCGCTCCGTGGGGAGAGCCCGGAGATGATGCCTCCACCGATATACTCCCTGACATCGCGTTCAGCTATTCTAGAGGGGTCTGTGATGCCGTTCTTCGCAAGATGGGCGGCATACCCGGCCAGGTCGCCTCGGTAGGAGGCGATGGTGTTTTCTGAGAGACCACGCTCCGAGGTGAGGTAGTCGAGGTAGTCCTCGATCGAGTCCGTGAGCAGTGAAGATACGCTAGCCTGCGTCGTCACCTTCCCCGCCTTCTGATTCCAGAAGGAAGCGGATTCGCCGGCGTCCCTCGTGCTCGCTGTGCCGGAACGCCAGGCCAGTCTGGCCGTTCTCGATCTCTATCAGACGCCGCTTCATGTCTGTGCCGCCACCTGAGTAGCCGCCGAGTGAACCGTCGCTGTTGACGACCCTGTGACAGGGGATGACTATGGGGAGAGGATTCCGGGACAGCGTCTGCCCGACCGGTCGCGTCGCGCGAGGATTCCCGATCTGCTCGGCCACCCACTTGTATGAACGAAGTGCGCCGAAGGGAATGCTCCTGACGGTCTCAAGTACGGTGCGGGAGAACTCTGTCAGCGTGGATAGGTCCAGCTGGTAGTCGAAGTCGACGGGAGTCCCACCCAGGTAACTCCGTATGTCGTCCACGACACGGCGAAGATGCAGCCTGTCCTCGACGGCCAGGACACGTGTCGCTCTCCGGATCGCCGCCAGTTCGCGGTCGACGTCGAGTTCCTTGCCGAACGCCACCGACGAGAGCCCCTGTTCGCTCCGCGTGAGCAGGAAACGCCCCAGCTCCGTATCGAAACTGACGTAGCGAAGCAACTCCAGACCAGGGTCAGTCTGATCGTCGCTGTGTGCCACCACCACGTTGTTCTTGTTCGAGTGCTTGCTTGATTTTTCGCGCTGTTCGGATCCCAATGCCCGGTACCTCCGCAATCTCTCCCTCACCGCGCTCAGCGATCGCCGCCGCGGATCCGAAGCGTTCAAGGAGCGCGGCCTTCCGCGATTCTCCCACTCCGGTGATGTCATCCAGGATTGACCTTCTTGCCGTCTTCCTCCTGAGAGATCTGTGGTAGGTGATGCTGAAGCGATGCACCTCGTCCCTTATCCTCACGAGGAGCCTCTTGGCGGCCGACTCGTCAGGGATCGGGATTGCGCCGGCTCGCCCCGGAAGGAAGAGTTCCTCCGCACGCTTCGCCAGAGCCACAACGGTCACTCCTCTTGCTCCGGCCTGTCGAACCGCCTCAGTCGCCTTCCGGAGCTGTCCCTTCCCGCCGTCGACAAGAAGGAGATCGGGGAGCTCCCGTTCCTCCTGAACGGCGGAGCCAAAGTGGCGAAGTACGACCTCATGAATCATAGCACAGTCATCGGCGCCTTTCACGGTCCGGATGCGGTACTTGCGATAGAGTCCCTTGTCCGGTTTCGCATCGCGGAAGGAGATCACCGTGCCGACGGCGTGGGCCGCCTGGATGTTCGAGATATCCACAGCCGAGATGAGTCTGGGTGGACGCGTCATGCCCAGAAAGACACGAAGCTCCTCTATGATCTTAGGCACTTTTCGCTCATCGAAGGCCCTCCTGAGAGCAGTCCGAGCGTTCTCCCGGGCGAAGGCGACGAGTTGGAGCTTCTCACCTCTCTTCGGGAAGTGAATGGAGACCGCGCGCCCCACCTTCTCTCTCAGCCAGTTCTCGATCGCCTCGGTCTCTGGCACCTCATGATCGACGAGGATCTCAGGTGGCAGCTCGGTCGCAACCGAGTAGAACTGCTTCAGGAAGGCAGCCAGGATCTCCTCACGGCTTGTCTCCCGCACGAACTCGAGTGGGACGTTCTCGCAGCCGATCATCTTGCCCCCCCGAATCCGCACGACTGACGCAACTCCGTAGTGCTCATGATTGTCGATCGCCACGACGTCGCGATCGACGCGCGTGGCCGTCAGCACACTCTGTCGCCTCACGACCTTGTCGATGTCCGCGATCCTGTTCCTCAGGGCTGCGGCCTCCTCGAACCGGAGGGATGATGATTCATGTCGCATGCGGCTCTCAAGCTGACCGAGCACTTCGTCGGCGCGGCCGCTCAGAAAGAGGCACAGCTCGTCGATTCCCCGTCTGTACTGCTCCTCCGTGACCTTTCCGGAGCACGGCCCCGGGCAACGTCCGATCTGATGGTTCAGGCACGGTCTCGGCCTCAGCTTGAAGGTCTTGCAGGTTCTGATGGGAAAGATCTGACGCACGAGACGGAGCGTGCGTCTCATCGCTCTGGCATCGGTGTACGGACCGAAGTACCGCGATCCATCCTCCTTGATGACTCTGGTCACGTAGGCTCTCGGGAATTTCTCGGCGAGAGTCACCTTGATGAACGGGTAGCGCTTGTCGTCCTTGAGCTTGACGTTGTACCGGGGACGGTGTTCCTTGATCAGGTTGGATTCGAGTACGAGGGCCTCCGTCTCGGATCCCGTAACGATGTAGTCAAACGTGGAGAGACGCGATCGCAGGATCTGTACCTTCCGGTCCGGAGTCTCCCCCTTGCCCGTGTATGCTCTCAGCCGGCTGCGCAGATTGAGGGCCTTGCCAACGTAGATTATCCGTCCGCTGGCGCTCTTCAGGAGGTAGACGCCAGGGCCGGTGGGGACTCGCTGGGGTGAGGTTTTCCGGGAAGCTGCCATATCCCGTAGCCTAGCCTGCCTTCAGCGCCAAGTCAACGCGTCTCACGGAGTCGCAAGAGGGACTTGACTCGGAGGCCCCTTGCTGGTATATTTCATGGATTGTGATGAGAAATCCGAGGAGCAGTACAGGGAGGTATCTAGTTGCCCCAGAAGAAATCGGCCATAAAGAGACTCAAGCAGTCCAAGGTCCTCAACGAGAAGAACAGGGCGGTCAAGTCCCGCATGTCCACGGCCATCAAGAAGGCTGAGGGCGCCTCTTCTGAGGAGAGGGATGCGAGGGTGCGCGAGGCTGTTTCGGCGATCGACCGCGCGTCCAAGCACCGCGTCCTGAGCACACAGGCCGCGGACAGGAAGAAGTCCGGTCTGATGAAGAGAAAAGACGCATAGCTCTCTCGCGTCTTTGCAGCATTGAAGAGCCCCCTCCACGGTGGAGGGGGCTCTTGTTGTGTCACTGAGTGCCAAGGTCCGAACGCGCAGCGGGCGGAGCCGCGCTCGGAGCTTGGCGTTTGGAGCTAGTCTCTTGCTTCCTCCACGATCCTGACGATCTCCGTGACCGCTTCCTCGACCGCAACGTCACGCTGCTCGCCGGTCCCCCGCATCTTGATCTCGACGACGCCCCCCTTGAGGCCTCGCTCGCCAACCGTGACGCGGACGGGCGTGCCGATCAGATCGGCGTCCTTGAACTTGACGCCGGGAGAATCGTGGCGATCATCCAGTAGTACATCGATGCCGGCCGTCCTGAGTTCGTCGTAGAGGCGCTCGGAGACCTCACGGACCTCCTCGTTCTTGAACTTCACGGCCAGTATCTCCACCTCGAACGGCGCGACGCTCATGGGCCACGTGATGCCGTATTCGTCGCTGTGCTGCTCGATGATGGCGGCCACCGTTCGGGAGACACCGAGCCCGTAGCAACCCATCACGAACGGCATGGCCTTGCCATTCTCATTGAGGAAGGTGGCCTTCATGACGTCGGAGTACTTCGTGCCCAGTTTGAAGACCTGGCTCACTTCGATGCCTCGGAAGGAGTTCATGGTCTTTCCACACTTGTGACAGAGGTCCCCCTTCCCGATCTTCGCGATATCAATGTAGCCGTCGACGCTGAAATCCCGTCCGGGATTGACGTTCCGGATGTGGACATCGACTGCGTTTCCGCCCACGACTGCGTTCACGAGCGGCTCGACCGAACTGTCGACCAGGAGCCTGGCTCCGGACAGCCCGACAGGGCCGGCAAACCCGACCGGCGCCCCGGTTACCCTCTCGACAACGTCCGGTGGTGCGGCTTCGATCATGTCCGCGCCCAGGATCCCAGCCAGCTTCTCCTCATTGACGTCGCGGTCGCCCCGGATGAGGGCGACTACGGGCTCGCCGTCAGCGACGTAGACGATCGTCTTGATGAGTCGCCACGGCTCGACACCGAGGAACTGAGAGACATCCTCGATCGTCTTCATGCCGGGCGTGTCAACGGGCTCCGCGGAGAGGGGCTCCTCCTGCTGCGTGATGGCTGGAATCAGTCCCTCCGCCTGCTCATCGGTGGCGGCGTAGCCGCACTCACAGACGATGACCTCGGACTCACCGGTGTCGCACAGGGCCATGAACTCGTGTGACGCGCTGCCGCCAATGGCGCCAGTAGCGGCTTCGACAGGTCGGTAGTCAAGTCCGCAACGGTCGAAGATGCGACAGTAGGCATCGTACATGACCTCGTAGGTCGCATTAAGGGAATCCTCGTCCTCGTGGAAGCTGTATGCATCCTTCATGATGAACTCACGCGCGCGAACGACTCCGAAACGCGGTCTGATCTCGTCACGGAACTTCGTC
>DAOVNE010000145.1 GCA_030630395.1 Candidatus Eiseniibacteriota bacterium | reverse complement strand
TCCATGACCTTGGCGCTCAGCCCGGTGTGTGAGCGCTGTTCGATAAAGTAGCTGAGCATGAGCCCGATGCCGAGCGTGAAGGCTGTGAGAGTGAGGCGAAAGACCCAGCCCAGGGGCGTGATTCCAGTGATGACGGCCTGCACAAACGTGATGTCGTAGAAGGCAACGAGCAAGGCAGAATGGGCGATCCACAGCACAGCTGCGAAGCCCAGGGTCAGTAGCGCGGTTCTCCGTCTTGCGCTCATGAGCTCTCCATCACAGGAATGGCCCTTGAATAGGGCACTCTACGACGTTCGTGCGGGTCGCGGCAGGGACACCCCGCGCGGCGCCGTCCGAACGTCCCGGATTCTTACTACTGGGGATGCACAAGTCGTACCAGTATCGAGCCCAGCAGGGGCCCTCAAAGTGGCGTCTGGTGTTGTATTTCCCCTTTGCCTGACGCCGGGGATTATGGTAGCTTCCGCGTACACAAGCGGATTCGGTCGGGATCGCGCCTGGCGTGGCAAAAGGGCGCAAGGCACGGGGTCTGAAGGTGAACCCTATCCTGGAGGTGTACGTTGAAGTTCAAGACCAAGATGGAGGGAGACGTCGCGGTCGTCCACATATCCGGAAACCTCATGGGTGGAGCGGAGAGCGACGACGTGAGAAACGAGATCAAGCGGTTGCTCGACGACGGGAGCCGCAAGTTCGTCATTGATCTCAAAGGGGTGCCGTGGATCAACAGTACGGGACTGGGGACTCTCATGGCCATCTATACGAGTGTCCAGCGTGAAGAGGGCGCTCTCAAGCTGGTGCACGTCTCAGACAGGATCCGGAGCCTTTTCATGATCACCAAGCTCCTGACGATCTTCGATACTCATCCGACACAGCAGGAAGCATTGGATAGCTTCTGATCGAGGCCCCTGCCCGGGAGACCGGATGTCTGAAGCAGCATCAGGAGTCGAGGAGCTCGTTCTCCCGAATGAACTGGATGTTCTGGAACAGGTGGACTCGTTGGCCGGCAAGTACGCGAAGCTGGCGGGTTTCGACGACGGTCCTCTCATTGAGATTGCGATCGCCGTTGTCGAGGCGGTGACCAACGCCGTCGTCCACGGAAACGACATGAGTGAGGCCACGCAAGTCACCATCAGGTTCGAGTGGTCACCTGGAACATTCAAGCTGACAGTCCACGATGAGGGGCGCGGCTTCGATCTCGACAAGGTCTTCGATCCAACAGATCCGGAGAGATGTATGGGGGTTTCGGGTCGCGGCATTTACATCATGCGTGAGGTGATGGACTCGGTGGTGTTCGAGATGGGGAAGGGCGCGGGTACGACCCTCACGCTTGAGAAGGCCGTCTGACGGCACAGCAATGGTCCAAGAGCGACATTTCAGGAGCGACATGAAGAAGGGGCCCTCGGATGAGGGCCCCTTCCTGCATTTCACTTCCCGCTCGTCAGGCAGCCGTCTTCCTGTACTTGTCGATTGCGCCTGAGCGTATGCAGCTCGTGCAGACGGACAGCTTCTTTGGGGTGCCGTCGATCACGACTTTCACCCGCTGCAAATTGGGGAGCCACCTGCGCTTCGTGACATTGTGCGCGTGGCTGACGTTGCTCCCTACCCGCGGGTGCTTTCCGCATATATCGCACTTACGTGACATGTTCTTCCTCCATCCGGATATCAGTCGAAACCCAAATCTAGCACAGGCCGGAATGCCCCGCAAGCACTTTCCTGAGTTTGAGAGGGTAGCTTGACCCTCCCTGCCTGCTCGACTAGAATGCGGGTGTTCCTGAATCCTCCCCAGGAGGGCATCATCGCTACCGAGACAACCATACTCTCGCCTGTAAGGTTCCTGAAGGGCGTAGGTCCCAAGTCCGCAGGAATCCTTGCGAAGGCCGGTGTGGAGACCATAGAGGACCTTTTCTACTACGTCCCGAGGGCGTACACGGACTGGTCCGAGGTCTCCGAGGTGGACAGGCTCAGAGTCGGCGACAGGGTCACCGTGATCGTCAAGGTGCTCTCGTCCGACCTGAACAGGTGGCGGGGTGGACGCTCCGTGTTCATGGCGGCGCTCGAGGACGACTCCGGCGCCATCTTCGCTCGGTGGTACAACCAGCCCTACCTTAAGACGACCCTCACGAAGGGCTCCAAAATCGTTCTGAGCGGAGAGGTGCGATTCGACCGGCACGCCCGTCGGAAGGAGTTCATAAACCCTGCCTTTGAGCTGATGGGTGAGAAGGACGTGGCAGAACTCGTTCACGCGGGAAGAATAGTGCCTGAGTACTCGCAGACAGGTGGTATCTCCGGCAAGCGAATCAGACGCATCATGAAGACTGCGCTCGACCGTCATCTTGACGAGGTCACGGAGCTCTTGCCGGCTTGGGTTGTGAAGAGGAGATCCCTGCCGGCCCGCAGAGATGCCTTTCGCGACGTCCACTTCGCGACGTCACTCGAGATCGCAGGGCGCGCCAGGATGCGGCTCGCCTACGAGGAGTTCTTTCTCTTCCAGGTCGTGGTTGCCGCGAGACGCAGGCGTCTCAAGACGCGGGAGGCAGGTGTCAAGGGATACACCTGGGATAAACACGAACACGAGAGGTTCCTCGGGTCGCTGCCGTTCGAGCTGACGGCAGCCCAGAACCGGGTCATCTCAGAGATCAGGACCGACATCGAGGAGCCCGGGACCATGAACCGTCTGCTTCAGGGCGACGTCGGTTCCGGGAAGACCGTGGTGGCTGCCGCGGCGATGCACCACGCCGTAGCAGCGGGTTTCCAGGTCGCGATCATGGCTCCCACCGAGATCCTCGCGGAGCAGCACTACGCCAGCATCTCATCGCTCCTCGGCGCCCTCGGCGACAGGATCGTGCTCCTTCGTGGAGGAATGAAGGCCAAGGAGAGGGCAGAGGCGCTTGAGTCCATATCGACCGGGGCGGCAGCCGTCGTCGTGGGAACGCACGCCCTCATTCAGAAGGGCGTCGAGTTCCACCGCCTGGGACTCGTGATCGTCGATGAACAGCACCGGTTCGGTGTTACGCAGAGGGCGGCTCTGAGGAAGAAGGGCCGTTCGCCGGACGTGCTCGTCATGACGGCAACCCCGATACCGCGGACGCTTTCGCTTACCGTCTATGGCGATCTCGACGTCTCGGTGATCGATGAGCTTCCACCGGGCAGGACGCCGATCACGACCGCGGTTCGGGACGAGTCAGGCCGCGGGCGGGTCTACGACTTCCTCCGGTCCCAGGTGGAAGATGGCCGTCAGGTCTTCATCGTCTACCCGCTTGTTGAGGAGTCGGACAAGATCGAACTTGCCGCCGCGACCAAGATGCACGAGGAACTGAACCGGAAGATCTTCCCCGATATCGCCATCGGGCTCGTGCACGGACGGATGAAGGCCGAGGACAAGGCGAGTGTCATGAACGCCTTCTCCTCGGGTGAGATCAGCATTCTCGTTTCCACGACGGTGGTAGAGGTGGGTGTCGACATTCCCAACGCGACAGTCATGGTCATAGAGCACTCCGAGCGATTTGGGCTGGCGCAGCTTCATCAGCTCAGGGGACGTGTGGGACGCGGAGAGCACCGTTCATACTGCATTCTCATGGTCGGTCGCGGCGCCTCGGACGAAGCGAGGGAACGCATCCAGGTGTTGGCGGATACGAGCGACGGCTTCGTCATCGCGGAGCGGGACCTCAAGCTCAGGGGGCCCGGCGAGTTCATGGGGGTGAGGCAGCACGGGATTCCGAAGTTCGCGGTCGCCGATCTCGTGATGGACATGCGGCTCCTTGTCAACGCCCGGGAGGACGCGTTCGAGCTTCTGGAGCAGGACGGCGCGCTCGCGGAGCCTGAGAGCCGTGCGGTCGTGGACGCCATCAAACGGAGATTCAAGGGTCGGGGTGCGCTGATCGATGTGGGCTAAGTGTGTACGCTCAAGCGGTGTTGGAATGTAAGATGAGCACGGAGGAATTCAGGTGGAGGGAGCAGGGAAGATGACGAGAGACGAGTGCGTTTCAGTGCTCAAAGAGAACTGCGGGAACAGGAATCTCCTCAAGCACATGTTCGCCACTGAGGCCGTCATGAAGGGGCTCGCAGAGCGGCTGGGAGAAGACGCCGAGTCGTGGGGGCTGGCCGGTCTCATGCACGATCTTGATGTCGAGGAGACCGCCGACACGCCGGAGACGCACGGCCTGATATCGGCCGAGAAGCTCAAGGGGATGGGCTTCTCGGAGAGAATCGTCCATGCGGTCAAGGCGCACAACAGCCACGTGCCGCGGGAGAGCGCTATGGATCGGGGGCTCTACGCGGGTGACCCCGTCACGGGGCTCATTGTCGCGGCCACGCTCATGCATCCGGAGAAGAAGCTGGCGCTCGTGGACGTGCCGTTCGTCATGCGGCGCTACAAGGAAAAGCGCTTCGCTGCCGGCGCAAGTCGTGAGCAGATGGAGACTGTGCGTGAGCTAGGCATCGAACTTGAGGAGTTCATCGGTATCGCGCTTCTGGCGATGCAGGGGATAAGCGACGAGCTTGGTCTGTAGCGGCGTGCTACTAGTAGAGCAGCTTCTCGGGGTTGATCCGCTTGTTGTGCTCTCTCACTTCGAAGTGCACGTGCGGGCCCGTGGAGATGCCCGTGCTTCCTACCTTGGCTATCTGCTGCCCCTTCTTCACGGTCTCACCCCTCTTGACGAGGAGCGTCGAGCAGTGGCCGTATAGCGTCACGCAACCGTTCGGGTGCTCGATCATGACTGTCTTCCCGTAGCCGCCCTTCCAGCCTACGAACGTCACTCGTCCCGCGAGGGCTGAGCGAATCGGGCTTCCATGTCTGGCAGCGATGTCGAGGCCAGTGTGCATCATCCGGCGCTTGTGAACCGGGTGGAACCTGTATCCGTAGCGGCTCGAGATTCTGCCGTAGACCGGCCAGCCCATCCGGAACAGCTG
>DAOVNE010000271.1 GCA_030630395.1 Candidatus Eiseniibacteriota bacterium | reverse complement strand
GGCGGGCCTCGATCTCGAGCTCACGGAGGAGCTCATGGACGAGGGGGTCGCGCGGGAGATGGTCAACAAGATACAGTTCATGAGGAAGGAGGCCGGCTTCGGGGTGGTAGACAGAATCAACGTCTACTACGAGGCTGGTCCGCGTCTGAGAAAAGCAGTGGAGCGCTTCGCTTCCAAGATAGCAGGGGAGACCTTGGCAGAGTGTCTCACCGAGGGAAGGGAAGCAGGCGAGCTCGGACGGGAGTGGGATGTCAACGGCGAGGAAGCCTGGATCGCAGTCGAACGAGTGAAGAAGGCTCAGTAGGCGTGGTCCTGGGGCTCGCACGGTGGAGGTGATGAGTTGAACAAGAGGGACAGCGTGCACTTCCGGGATAGGCTCATCGAAGAGCGTCTGAAGCTCCTGAAGGAGCTCGGGTACTTTGAGGACAAGATCTTCAGTGACTCCCAGCGCAAGGCGGCGGGTGACCTGTCAGCCTACTCGGTTCACATGGCCGACCAGGCCAGCGACGCGCAGGAGCGTGAGCAGGCCTACCAGATGGCGTCAACAGAGGGACGCCTGCTCTATCATATCGATGAGGCTCTGGCACGTGTCACCGACGGAACGTACGGCAAGTGCATGGCGTGCGGAAAGGTGATAGCGAAGCCGCGGCTCGAGGTTGTCCCGCACGCTCGGCTCTGCATCGAGTGCAAGAAGGCCGAGGAGAACGGGGAACTCAATCACGACGACGAGTAGATTCGTCAGAGGTTAGACGGGTTCACGGATCGTTGACGAGGGGGGCGACTCATAGCGGACGCTCTAGGCAGGCAGACGGGGCGCACCGGGATCATGTTCCTGATCGCCGGTGTCATCGTCGTGCTCGATCAGATCACCAAGGCGATCGTTGTCCACACCATGCAGATGGGGTCTTCGATCAACATCCTGGGCTCGGTCGTGCGTCTCACGAGGACGCAGAATTCTGGAGCTGCCTTCGGGCTCTTCAAGGACGGGCGCGTTGCCTTCATCATCGTCTCCGCCGTGGCTTCACTCGCCATCATTCTCCTGAGGCGCGAGATTGCGAAGATGCGGTCCCGGGAACAGATGTCGTTCGGCCTCATTCTGGGAGGCGCGGTGGGCAATCTGGTCGACCGCGTTCGTGTCGGTGCGGTCGTGGACTTCCTCGACATCGGCGTCGGTTCCGTCCGCTGGCCGGCTTTCAATGTCGCCGACAGCGCGATAACGATCGGCGTTTCCATTCTCGCTTTCTATCTCATCTTTCGTGCGGATTCACACTCCGCATCAGCACCCGCGGATAACCGGGAGCGCTGATGAAGAGACGCATTGCGCTGGTCGTTCCGGATGACGCTTCCCCTGACAGGCTGGACCACTATCTCGGTGTGCATGCCACGGATCTGTCACGGACGCGGGCGAAGGAGATCATAGCATCCGGCCTCGTTACTCTTAACGGCGAGAGAGTGAAGCCGTCGCATATCGTCCTCCCGGGAGATCGGATAGAGGCCGATATCCCCGAGCTTGCCCATCTCTCCGCCGATCCCGAGAATATCCCGCTGGACATCTGCTACGAAGACGAGCATCTGCTTGTCGTCAACAAGTGCGCCGGCATGGTCGTTCATCCGGCTCCAGGTTCTTACTCCGGCACGCTCGTAAACGCGCTCGTCGGGCGCGGCGGCGAGCTGTCCTCGCTGGGGGGAAGCCTCCGTCCAGGTATCGTTCATCGTCTCGACCGCGGCACGTCAGGTCTCATCGTCGTCGCGAAGACGGATGAAGTGCACCGCAGGTTGTCGGCCATGTTCGAGGCTCGCGAGGTAGAGAAGACCTACCTTGCACTCGTCTGGGGTGTGTTTGACAGGACCGCGGGGACGATTGAGGTACCCATCGGAAGGCGCCGGTCAGACAGGAAGCTGATGGGTGTTGTGCCGGACGGTCGCACGGCGACGACAGGATGGCGCGTGCGTGAGCAGTTTCCCTACGCCGCGTTCATGGAGATTGATCTCAAGACCGGACGGACGCACCAGATCCGGGTTCACATGTCGCACATCCATCGTCCGGTCATGGGAGACGCGGACTACGGGGGTGCGCGCTCGTCGTTCGGGGACGTCCCTCCGCATTACCGTCGCCAGGCAGAGAGGGTGAACGGACGGGCAACACATCAGGCCCTCTTCGCGCGCCGCCTTGCGTTTACACATCCCGCGACGGGCGCTCCCGTTGCAGTCGCGACACCAATGCCCGACGACTTCGCGGACCTCCTGGCCCTTCTTCGCCATCCAGAGGGCGAGACCGGCCGGGTGATCGGAATCGATCCGGGAGAGGCGCGCATTGGCGTTTCCCTCAGTGATGAGGGGAGATACCTCGCGTCGTCACTTGAGACGCTCAGTGGGCTCGACGACTCCTCGGCCGCGACGCGCATATCAGAGATCGCGGACGAACACGGCGCCGACACGATCGTCGTGGGCTATCCCATCCGCATGGACGGGACTGTCGGGCATCGCGCCCTTCGGTCACGCGAACTCGCGGTTGAACTGGAGGATGCCAGCAGTTGCCGTGTTGTGCTTCACGATGAGCGTCTCACGAGTGCACTGGCTGAACGTGTTATGAAGGAGAAGGGGGAGCGGAAGCGGGGGAGGAAGGGAAGAGTCGATCAGATCGCAGCGTCAGCAATCCTTCAGGGCTATCTCGATGCGCAAGCGATACAGAGGTGACAAACCACGCCTGCCGCGGCGCAGCCGCGCATGGTTCATCCGCGAGCTTGTCCTCATCGTCATTCTCGGTGCTTTTCTCCTGTATGCGCTTGGCCACGTCGTCGCATTCAGGTCGACGCGTGAGATCGAGCACCGAGTTGTCGTGGAGATTCCGGAAGGCGCGAGCGTCGGTGCAATAGCAGCGATGCTGGCGAACAGGGGGCTCACGGTTGCGCCACGCAGGTTCATTCTGGCCGCGAGGATTCTCGGGCACGAGGAGAGCCTCCAGGCTGGATCGTATGAGTTCGGGCCGCGGTTCTCCGAGATGGATGTCCTTGCGGCCCTGAGCCGTGGGGAGGTGGCAGTTCGGACAGTGACGGTCCCCGAGGGATTCCGGGCTGAGCAGATAGCGACGCTCTTCGATGCGGCCGTCGGCATGGACCCTGAGGAGTTTGTGAGGCGCGTGCATGACCCCGCCACGGTTG
>DAOVNE010000267.1 GCA_030630395.1 Candidatus Eiseniibacteriota bacterium | reverse complement strand
CCGACCAGAACGGCGTCATTGAGAATCGTGTGATAACGGTTGCCTATGTGAATGAGCGCATGGAGCACATGCCGCCGATGCTGCTGCCGGGAATCGGCGGGGATGAGGGCAAGCTCGCGTTCCTCGATGAGATCATCAGGAAGGAACTCCTGGTCATCGGCGGTTACAGAATCAGCATTGATCAGGATCCACGGCTCCAGGATGCACTCGATCATTTCAGGAGCACGAAGACCGAGGACATGCTTCGCCAAGACCTCATTGTAGGGCCAAGTCAGGTCACGCCAGACGAGGTCCAGGAGTACTATGAGACACGCGATATTCAGCTCCAGATGCGCGAGATAATCCTGAAAGATGAGGCTGTTGCTCAGGAGGCCTACCGCCGGGTCACAGAGGGCGGAGAGGATTTTGCCGAGGTCGCCAAGGAGCTGTCCGTGGCGAGCACCTCTGTGGATGGTGGACGGAGAAGCAAGATAGACACATGGCAGGATCTCCACCCGCTGGTCCGGGTGGGCGTTCGCTACCTCAAGAAGGATGAGATCTGCGAGCCGATCGAGGTGAGCGACACCTACCACATATACCTTGTGCTGTCCCGCAAGATGCCCGCGAACCGCGAGCCTCTCGTGGACAAGCACCTCGCCGGGGTCACCATGGAGGCCAGGGCCTTCAAGCGCGACCTGACTCAGTTCTATGTCATAGGGGACTGGTTGGACGAAGCCGACATCACTTACAACGATGAAGCTGTGGATCTGGCCGGCGCCAGGATCGATGAGAAGGTCTTCGAGCTCATTCCCCCGAGTGAAGAGCGCCTTGATAGCGCAGCATCCATCGCGCGCGCACAGACGCAGATCGTCCCCGATTTCACCGAGGAAGAGGGGCAGATGGAGTTCACGCGCTTCAGGATCGGTGGGCAGGAGCACATCTGGACACTCGGGGACTACGCGAGAATCCTGAGCGAATCGCCCGGCATAGAGACGCCGAAGAGTGGTAGCCGGCTCTACGTCACGGACTCGGTTATCAAGCGCGTGTTCGTGATGATCAAGGACTACGAGAAGGAGAAGCGAGGCTATCTCACAAGTCGTGAGATGCAGGACTACCTGGCGGAGCGATTCGAAGAGGGGATCGTGGACCTCACCTATGAGGCGGAGGTTCTTCAGAAGACGGAATCGCCGAGCGGGCAGGAAGTCAGAGAGTACTTCCGATCGCACCGAGAGGATTTCGTGCGACCGCCGCGGGCCGATGTGCAGCAGATAATCGTCGGGACAGAGGCAGAGGCAAACCTCATCCTCCAGCGCATCAGAGAGGGAGAGGCTGATTTCGCGGAGATGGTTCAGAAGCACACGATCGACGACTGGAGCAAGACAAAGGACGGCGTCATCACCGACATCATCCAGGGAGAGGGAAGACTCGCTTACATTCAGGAGCCGTCATTCTCCGTCGACATCGGGCGGATAAGTGAGCCGGTTCGCGCACCTGGCGGCTATGCGCTGGTGAAGGTGCTCGCACGCTATCCCGAGGTGCAGCTCGATTTCAGTGAAGTCGGTGAAACCGTCATGTCGACGATCATCGGCCAGAAGAGAGAGGAGGCCTTGACGGCCTTCCTCGACGATATCCGGGCAACTGTCGACACTGAGATCCACGAGGGCAATCTCCAGTACGTGAGCGATCCACTGGACGTGTACGAGGAGAAGGAGAGCCAGCGGGTTACGACGATCCGTGGCTAGCCTTCGGTGAACGCCCATGATATGCATCGGAACGTCCACGGGCAATCAGTAGTCCGTGGACGTTCGCGTGAAATGGAGACATCACGGATCTGTGCGTATGCGGAGAGAGCGGTGGACGGAGGTGACATTGAAGGGTCTACGATTGGTCTTGGTGCTGATGCTCCTTCTTGCCGTGCTCGCGGGATGCGGGAAGCAGGATGGGGGGAATGCTGTGGCCCGCGTGGGAGGGTCGTCGCTCACGATAGACGAACTCTACGCGTCGATTCCGGAACAGCACCTCGCGATGATGAGCCTCGAGGATCAGGAGGAGGCCGTTGGGAATTGGGTGAAGACCGAGCTCTTCTACCAGGAGGGACTTCGGCAGGGTGTGGGGAAAGGTGATGAGATTGAGCGCCGCCTTGGGGAGATCGAGCGTGAGCTCATCGCGGAGGAGTACATCAAGCGCCGGATGAGCGAGGTTCCCGATGTCACGGATGAAGAGGCCGCTGCGTATTTCGGAAAGCATCAGAATGAGTATGCGATTCAGGTTCGTCTCGCTCACATCCTCGTGAGAAACCGGCCCGAAGCCGAGCGCGCACGCGAGCAGATTCTCGGAGGGACCCCGTTCGAGACTGTTGCCGGGTCGTCCTCGATAGACCAGACCGCATCGATGGGAGGCGATCTCGGCTACATGCGGCGCGGTGAGATGATTCACGAACTGGAGGAGACAGCCTTCAGTCTGAAGGTGGGCGAGATCAGCGACGTCATAACAAGCGGTTACGGCTACCATATTCTGAAGGCACTGGATCGCCACCCCGGTGCGGGACTGCCGTCGTTCGAATCGAAGCGCTCGGTCGTCCTGAGCTTCCTCACATCGAAACGTCGCCGGGATGCGTTCGACAGCTGGCTTCTCGATATCGAAACCCGCTCGAGCGTGCATGTGGATACGCTGCTCATCCGACAGGCGGCCACCGAGAGAATGAGAGGAGCAGGAGATCCGTCGTTCGTGGATCAGGTCAACAAGCAGTCCGGCGACGATGCCGAGGACGGGACTCCCTAGTGAACTGGAGGAAACGATGACGAAATCTCACGTCGGGTCTGCAGTAGCTCTACTCCTGGTCGCGATGTTCCTGTTTGCGCCGCCGGCCGCATCCCAGGAGCCGACGCGTCGGCTCGTCGATGCGATAGCTGCAGTCGTTGGGAACGAGATCATCCTAGAGAGCGACGTGGATGAAGAGCTCTATCTCTTCAATATGAGAACGGGTGGGGAGGCGCTTTCCGAGGAGAACCTGCTCGAGTTCAGGAGTGGCATCGTCAACGAGATGGTCGACGAGATGCTGCTCGTAGCGATGGCGAGGCGAGACAGCATCGTTCTCTCTGCTCGACGCCTGGATGAGGAGATGGAGCGACGCGTTGATGAGCTCAGGAACAGGCACGGCTCTCAGGAAGCGCTTGACCGGGCTCTTGCCGACCAGGGGATGACGCTCAGCGATCTCACGGCCATCTACCGCGACGACATTGAGCGCAGACTTCTGGCGGAGATGGTT
>DAOVNE010000304.1 GCA_030630395.1 Candidatus Eiseniibacteriota bacterium | reverse complement strand
CCCGCTCCGGGTTGTTGGGATCGTACTCCCAGAGTTCTCCGTCATTGACCACGAACTTGTACTCGAAGGTCCGCTCAGTCGGGAGCTCAAGCACGACCTCCCAGATGCCGTCCCCATCCTCATCGCTCATCGGAAGGGCGGTCGGATCCCAGCCATTGAACATACCCGCGAGATGCACGGACCGCGCGCTCGGCTTCGAGAATGTGAAGAGAACGCCACCGTCGGCGGCCACAGGTGCACCGGCTCCGGCCACAGGTGCTGCGGCTCCGGCCACGGGTGCACCGGCTGCGGAGATGGCTGCTATGGTGATTGCAGCTACAAGCAGCAGAGTGATGGACGCGGTGAGCGCCGATCTCTGTCCTGGCCTCATGATGTCCGCTCCCTTAGTTTATCTCAAGCGCCGGCAGCACGACGTACTCGCCCCGCTCCAGACTGTACGCGCCAAGAATCTCCTCCTGGCTTCTCGCTCTCCCACCGAAGATGCCGAGGACCTTCTTCGCCTCCGGGACGATGATGTCGTAGATGTTGGGATCTATCGCCAGGTCATGACCGCCCCCACCTCGCCACTCCTCCGGCTCGACCTTGACTTCGCGGAAATCCCCAAGCCCCCCAGCGCCGTAGTCGTCCTGAAGCCCCGCCACCGGCGTGAAGCGCCAGGCCGATGCGGCCCCGTCCATCTGGGCAATGGGGACCGATATCCGGATGATACCAGTTTTCATATCCGTCGTTACCACAGCACCGATATCGATCAGCTCCGACTCCGCATCGATGACAGCTACGGTCTCGCCGGCAGCGAAGATCTGGTACTCCGACGGAGCCGCAAGAAGCACATTCGCGTTGCGCCTGAACTCCTTGTCGCCACCCTCCTCGGTGTCGACGGCCACGGCCACCATCGTAAGCCTGTTCCCCACACCCCACGGATCCACGAGGCTTCGCATCCGGAACACGAAGATGATGTTGCCGTTCTCCTTCTCGATTGAGAAGGAGAGAATGTCGGCCTCTCCACCTTCGCCGAAAGCGGCATTCGTCGGATAGACGTAGTCGCCATCGCCCGTGTCGTCGCCGGCCGGGTCCTGCCAGACCGACAGGAGCTCGGCGCCATGCGCCGCCGTACACAACATGAGCACTGACATAATCAGCACCACCATGATCGTCTTCATAGTTCCCCCCCCTGTTATGATCCTCAGTAGCTCCACCGCTCTGGTCTGCCGGGCGTCCTTCCCTACTCCCCGGCCAGGAGCTTGTCGATCTCCGCGACGGCCACGTCGAGCGCGGCCTTCACGGTCTTCGATCCATCGAGAGCCGCCTGCATCTCGGGGATCATCAGGTTTTCAATCTCCGGATAGTACGGCGTAGGCGGTCGTGGAATCGCGCTCCTCATCTGCTCGACGAAGACCGCGAGGTACGGATGCTCCTCCGACGTGATCGCGTCCATGGCCTTCAGGTTGACCGGAATCTGCCCGAGGGTCAGAGCCCAGTTCCGCTGGTTCTCCTCATTCGCAACGAACATGAGGAACTCCGCTGCCAGTTCCGGATTCGGACACGACTTGAAGATGACGAGATCGTTCCCGCCGACGTTCGTGTGGGAACCGGCAGGTCCCGCGGGAATAAGGCCGACACCGAAATCGATCCCGGTCCTCTTCAGGCTCTCCACTGCCCACGGCCCGTTCATTACCATCGCATAGCGACCGTTCTGGAAGCCGAGATCGTTCTGGATGCCACCGGCGCGCCACGCGCCGCCCTCTATCCCATGCTTCTCGAAGAGGTCCACCTTGAGCTGGAAGGCCGCGATGCCCTCCGGGCTGTTCAGAAGACACCGGGTCCCGTCGTCCGAAAGAAACTGTGCCCCGTAGGTATTGAAGAACGGGAACGACCACCAGAGCGAGTTTCTGAGCCCGAGGCCGAAGACGCCGTCCTCGCGCCGGGTCAGCTTCTTCCCAAAGGCGATGAGCTCATCCCAGGTCGCTGGACCGCGATCGGGGTCAAGCCCGGCCTCGCGGAAGAGCTCTCTATTATAGAAGAGGCAGAGACCGTTCGTCTGATCCGGAAGACCATAGAGGGAGCCTTCGTACATGCAGCTCTTGAGCGCAACGGGGAAGACATCGACAAGAAACTCGGCCGGCACGTAGTCGTCCAGAACGGCGATCGCATTCTTGCTCGCGAGCTTTGGAAGGAACGATACGTCGACGCGCGCGATATCGGGTTCGGTCCTCGTCGTGAGAGCCGTCTGGATCTTCGGCTCGGCGCCCGCGAACGGCAATCTCACTACGTCTATGGTCACCCCCTCGTGCGTCTCCTCAAAACGCCGCACCATCTCCTTGAAGACCGGATGCTCCTCGTCATTGTAGGTCTCCCATATGGTGAGCGTCGCGGCTCTCTCGCCCCCGCCTCCGCAACCCTGTCCAAGCAGTGCGACCGCGGTCGCCAGAATCACAGCCGTCAGCAGATACCTTTTCGTCATCGAATACCCCCCCCAGGCAATCGTCCGTCATCAAGAACCGTGTCGTGTCATCGTTCGTCACCAGGAATTGTGTCATCGTTCGCTATCGCAAACCGTACCGTGAGATCGGCGCTCACCTACTCCTTCACCGCGCCCATCGTCATGCCCTCAATGAAATACCGCTGTGCAAAGAAGAACAGCACCGCAATGGGCAGGACCGAGATACACGACCCCGCCATCTTCAACGTGTAAAGCTCCTCGTGCGCACTCTTGAACATAGCCAACCCGACAGGCACGGTGTAGAGCCGCTCCACGTTCGCCACAATAAGCTGCCAGAGGAAGTTGT
>DAOVNE010000302.1 GCA_030630395.1 Candidatus Eiseniibacteriota bacterium | reverse complement strand
TTCCAGCCCCACATGAAGACTGTCCAGTAGCCGATGATGTGTCCGGCGAGTCCTACCCAGAGCATGTGGCTGTGCAGCCGCTCCAGCTCATGGACGATGGTCCTCAGGTAGCGCGCGCGATCAGGAATGACGATCCCGCCGATATCTTCCATCGCAAGGGTCGCTGCCCAGCTGTGTGAAGCCGAGCAGATACCGCAGATTCGTTCAACCAGGAACACGTCCTGATCGAACGTCTTCTCCTCGGCCAGAAGCTCCATCCCTCTGTGGATGCGCCCGAGTTCTATGTCGGCGCTCAGCACAGTCTCCCCCTCGACCTGCAGAGTAATGTACTCCGGCTCTTCGAGGACGGGATGGAATGGCCCAATGGGAATGGTTGTGCTCATTTATTCGTCTCTCCTCATTGGATGGAAGTCCGCCGGTCTATCATGGGAGGAGAGTATCTTGCGCGGATCCGGATGGCCTACGAACTCGACGCCCAAGAAGTCGAAAATCTCTCGCTCGATGAAATCTGCGGCCGGGTAGTACTTTGTAAGCGCTTCTATTCTAGGGAACGGCTTGTCGAGTGTCGTTCTGATGTTTACGACCGTGCCCTCCCGGTCGAATGCGAAGTGGTACAGGAGCTCCACCCCCGTCGGCCGGTCGCTCCCTGTCGCCGTCGCGAGCCTCCCACCCTCCACCTCGTACATGTGTCGTGTCACGGTAATCCAGTCGTCATTCGAGACCGCCACGTAAGCCCGCTTGTGGCTGTGTTCGTAGATCTCCACGCGGTCGCCGAACTTCGCTTTCAAGTTCTCGAGAACCTGTTTGCTCATCGTCTTGTCACTCCCCGAGCCCGGACTCCAGGCGGCAATCCCCCGCCGCTTCCTTCAACCCCGGCTCATCCTGTTCAGCTAGAGCGTTCCCAAAAGCTTCACGACCGCGCCGATGATCGCCTCAGGTCGCGGAGGGCACCCTGGGACATACGCAGCGACTGGAACGTGCTTGTCGACAGGTCCCGCGAAGTTGTACCCGTCCTTGAAGATCCCGCCTGTACACGCACACGCCCCGATAGCTATGACCACAGCCGGCTGGGGCACCTGCTCGTATGCTTCGATCAGATCAGGCACGACCTTCCGCGGCACGCTGCCCGAGACCAGAAGCACATCGGCGTGCTTCAAGCTGCCGACGAGCTTCATCCCGAAGCGCTCCACGTCGTGCTTCGGGCACAGACAATCGAGTACCTCGATGTCGCAGTTGTTGCACGCACCCGCGTTCAGATGGAACAGCCACAACGACTTCTTGAATCCCCACTTGGTTGGGTCCATGTGCTCCTCGTTCGCTCTCGACCTAGAATCCGAGGATCGCGAGAATCATGCCGACGACCGCGATCACGGTGACAGGTCCCCAGAAGAATCTGACCGCCTGGTCAATCCTGACCCTCGGAGTTGTGTTCTTAATGAGAACAATGATCACAATGATTATCACGTACTTCACGATCGTGTAGAGAATGCCCCACCCCGAGAGAACCAGTCCACCCCAGAAGACCGTGATAAGAAAGATGGGCAGCGTGAAGAGCATCATGGCCTGCTGAAGCTTGATGACGGCAAGTGCCGCGCCCGAATACTCTATGTGCGTCCCTTCCATCAGCTCAGTCTCAGCCTCCGGGATATCGAACGGCGGAAACGTGAGCTTCGCCTGGACAACCAGAATGCAGACGATGAATGCCAGAATGCAGGAGGCGTTGCCGAGAAGCACGCCGTTGGCCGCCTGGTAGTCGAGAATGCCGTCAAGTCTCAGTGTCATTGGGGACACCTTCGTGACGGCCGTGAAGATCGCGATGACAAACGGAAGTTCGTACGCAAGAACGAGCTTCATCTCGCGGCTGGCGCCGATGCTGGCAAGCGGGTTACTTGAGGCTGAAGCGCCGAGAATGATTCCGAGCGAGGGAATCGTCAGGAGGTAGATGACACCGATGAGATCTCCCACGAATCCCGTGCCGTGCATGTTGGTGAGCCAGAGCATCGTGGACACAACACCAACGGCGGCCAGTCCGGCCATTGGTGCGAAGAGGAATCCCGCCCGCCTCGCTCCAGCCGGTATGATTATCTCCTTGCCCATCAGCTTGAGGATGTCGGCGAACGGCTGGTACCACGGCGGGCCGACCCTCCACTGGACCAGCGCACTCACCTTGCGGTCAATCCACTGCGTCACGAGCCCTATCACCGCCGTGAAGAGCAGACCTGGGAAGATGAGAAAGCTCAGAACCAACCCGAGTGTTGAAGCCATCCTGTTACCTCTCTCGTTGACTTGAATGCAGAAGGGTTTCGTTCGACGGGCCCGTTACCTCGGCCTCCTCACCGTCTTCATCACACTACGGGCTCCACGCATCGGAACGCCCTTCTGAGCTTCCATGTCGCTGATATCCTCGAAGGTCCGAGCCCCAGAGACGCACGTCCCGGCGCACATCGAATCCTTCCCCTCGAGAGTTCGCCAGCTGCAGAGGTCACACTTGTCGAGCGTGTGCCGCGTCTTCAGGAGATCGATAGCTCCGAAGGGGCACGCCTGCGCGCACGACGTGCAGCCACTGCACTTGATGTTGCTGCGGATGACCAGGCCGTCATCGCGGCGCTGAATCGCGTCCTGTGGGCACGCCGCTTCGCAGAGCGGCTGCTCACAGTGCCGGCAGTTCATCTGCAGCACAATGTTCGTCATGATAGGCGAAGCCTCAAGCTGGTTCTGCATGTTGTGCGAGTAGAAGCATGCCGCGAGGCAGCTCATGCAGCTGATGCAGCGTCCGTAGTCGAGGACGTTTCTGTTGTTCATC
>DAOVNE010000197.1 GCA_030630395.1 Candidatus Eiseniibacteriota bacterium | reverse complement strand
CCCCACCTCAGGAGGAGAGGATGGCCGCCACATGTGGCAGAGCGTCCTCCGAGAACTCCGTGAGCCTCGCTCGCGCCGCCTCGATATCTCCGTCATGAACGTCCGTGGAAGCGCGCATGAACGCCCCGAATGTCATGTTCGACCGAATGCCCGATGCCGCCATCCTGGCCATGAAGCTGTCTCTGTCTCCCGTTGCATGATCCCCCGCCGTGTACCACCAGTAGAAGGTCAGTCGCTCGCGGCCGCCTTCCGAGACAAGGGCCCAGTTCGCGTTGAAGCCGCCGGATCCACGCGTGAGCCCAGTCGTTCCCTCATTCCTGATGTCCCAACCCTGGGCACGGTAACAGACCATGGGATCGTGAGCGCCGTATCGGCTGTTCTCGTGATAGATGATGACAAACCAGACGGGGCCCTCATCCGCCCGTCTGTACTCACGAACCAGCGTGTCATCGGCAGCAAGTTCATCGTAGACAACGTCCGAGAACTCCAGATCCGTACTGGTCCACTCACCGAACTCCCGAGGGAACGTCGACAGTGCATCCGTACCAAGCACGAGCTCCGCCGGGGCGTTCATGAACATGTAGACGCCTGTGGCGGCGAGCATGATGATCACGAGAACTCCTGCCGTCTGTCGTCTCATCTCGCCACCCCCTCTCCGCTGGAATCGTCTACATCGTTGGCATCATCTGCATCGTTGGCGCCTTCATCATCTCCGTCACACCGGAGGAGTTTCCGAACAATGAAGAGACCACCGAGCGCAATCGCGAACAGCAGGAAGCCCGAGAAGTCATGGAAGAACCCGAGCGCCGCATCGACCCCCCACACGTTGGCCACTGCACAGAGAATGGCGATCCGCACCGTGTTTCCAAGGACGGCAAGCGGAATCGCCGACAGGAAGAGCACGATTCTCTTCCACGGGCGGGCTTGCGTGAACCACGCGAACAGTGCCCCAAGCGCAACAAGCGCGATGAGCGACCTCAAACCGCTGCATGGGTCGGCTATCCGCAGGGACCCGGATGGAATATGGATGGTCATCCCCGAGCGGGCGAGCGGTATGCCCAGCTTGATTGCGATCGCACTCCCTACGTGCGCCGCCACGAGCTTCAGTCTGAAGCTGGCGACGTTCATCAGATAGGGAGGCATGGGTAGCATGAAGACCAGATACGTGAGAGGAAACCACACAGTCCGTGTCGCCCTGCCTCCGAAGAAGACCAGCGAGAGTCCGAAGAGCAGAAGGACAAACGAGTAGCCCTGCGTCATGAAGACACCGGCCCTCAGCGACACGATATGACCCAGGAGAGCAACCGCTATGAGGAACACGCCCCAGCCTGAAGTGGACGATCGCCTGTCCAGGAAGCGACCGCGGTCTCTCCAGAGGAGAAACGCCACAACGGGCGGAATGAGATAGCCGTGCGAGTAGTTCGGATTCGTCGCCCAGGTTCTCCAGAGCGTTGCGAACGTGCCGCCATAGACAAACACGATCAGAAGCGCCACGACCGCTGCCGTGCCGACTGCAAGCATCCAGCTCCTGCTCCCTGCCGATTCTCGTTTTTGCTCCAACTCGTACCCTCTCCTTCGAATGCCCGCTCGTTCCCCTCGTCCCTGTCTCAGGTGACCGTCTCTAGCGCGTGTCGGCCACAACGAACAGTGTCCTGAGGCAGATCCTGAGATCCAGAAGGAACGAGCAGTTCCTCACGTAGAATGCGTCGAGTCTCACCTTCTCATCGAGCGAGATCGAGTCCCGCCCGTTTATCTGCGCCCAACCCGTGAGACCGGGTCTAACCAGATCGCCCAGTATCTGACTTCTGAGATCTATCAGCTCGTACTGGTTGTAGAGCGCGGGACGAGGCCCGACGATGCTCATCTCCCCCTTCAGGATATTGACCAGGTTTGGAAGCTCATCCACGCCTGTCTTCCTCAGGAGGCGACCGACTCGCGTCGTGTAGTCCGCATCCTCGTGCGCCAGGAGGTCCGTGGCAAGATCGGGCGCCTCTTCCCTCATCGTCCGGAACTTGTAGATCGTGAACTCGTGCGAATGCACCCCGATCCTGCGCTGCGTGAACACGGATCGCCCGTGCGAGTCCAATCTGATGATGATCGCCGCGGCGAGGAAAACAGGTGCGCAGAGCACAAGCAGCACGGCGGCCCCGACGAAATCGATCACGTACTTGAAGATGAGGTATCGCCTCAGCGGGAGACGCTTCCCCCTTACGGCTTGCTCTGCTAAAGCGATCTTGCCAAGGAGTTCCTCCATCTTCTCGGCCAGAGCCCTGCGCGAGTATCCCTTCGCCACGTATTCGCGGCCCGTCCTTCCGAGCCTCTCCCGCTCTTCCCTGTCACCGGCGAGACTGCGAAGCGCCGTCGCCAGTCCGGCAGCGTCTCCTGGAGTCACGGCGATGCCGCCGCCCGATCGCCTCACGAATTCGGCGCCGTCACCTTCGAGCACAGCAACGATCGGCTTGCTGCAGGCCATGCAGTCGAAGATCTTGACCGGGATGGTCCCGCGACTGAATTCCGACCCGTCCGTGGTCGCGATGCACACTTCAGCGCGCTGGATGATGACTACGAGCTCCGCAGGTATGACACTGGCGCGGAATTCGATGTTCGTAAGACCTTTCTTCTGCGCCTTGGACATGAGTCCGTCCTTGGCGACCCCATCACCGATCAGGAGAAAGCGGAGGCGTGGATCGTCCCTCAGGATATCGGCGGCCTCGACAATCACATCCATGCCGTGAACCAGTCCGTGTGTGCCGCTATAGAGAACAGTCATGCACCCGTCGTCGCTGTCGCTTCCTCCGCCACTCTCCATCGGAACGAAGGCGTCCGTATCTGCGCCGTTCGTGATGAGTGCGATCCTGCGCTCAGGGATGCCGCGTTCCTTCATCATGCGGACCATCCCCGGCGTAACCGCCAGGATCATGGAGGCGCGGCGGTAGAGGAACATCTCCAGCCACTCGGCCCACTTGATGATGCGCCTGTTACTGAGCTGCCCCAGGGCCACGGCGGCGTGCGGCCAGTAATCCCGCACATCGAGCACGAACGGAACGCCCTTCAGGAGCGCGATGAACCACGCGGCGACACCCAGGAATAGCGGCGGAGAAGTAATGAGAACGATGTCGGGGCGGCGCACCGTCAGGCTGCCGAAGAAGGACGTGATCATGAACGAGAACTGGTTCAGGATCCGCTTCGTGAACGTCTTCTTCGGGCTCGCGCAGAGGAAACAGCGACGCACATGAATGCCGTCATGTTCCTCCCTGGCCGACACACGCCGCCGATAGGC
This sequence comes from Candidatus Eiseniibacteriota bacterium, assembly GCA_030630395.1. Taxonomy (GTDB): domain Bacteria; phylum Joyebacterota; class Joyebacteria; order Joyebacterales; family Joyebacteraceae; genus Joyebacterum. Next base: position 832 of record DAOVNE010000197.1, on the reverse strand, counting down.
CGGATGCTTGACCCCGCTCGGGTGGTTGGGCATACCAGTCACAACGACGACATCGTGCCCTCTCCTCGCCAGTCCCCTGGCGAAGTGATAGGCCCGAAGCGGCGCCGCTCCCGTCTCGGGAGGATAGTACTGTGTGAAGAAAAGGACCTTCATCTTCACTGCTCCAACCTGAGGCTTTCGGAGTCGGATCGTCCTCGCGTCCCGCGCACTCGTCCACGGGGAAGATCGAGCAAGCGATCCATGATCCCTTCCACCCTCCGAACGACCTTCTCTATATCATGCTTGTCGGCTGCGTTGGCCAGACCCATGCGCCCCATAGCCGCCGCGCGTTCCGGATCCGCCAGAAGCTCCGTGATGGCCTTCTCAAGCGCCTCCCAATCACCGGGCGGCACGAGAATCCCACTCTCGCCATCGATGACGATGTCGGGAAGACCGCCGACGTCGGTGGCGATCACCGGGAGACCCGCCGCCATCGCCTCGAGAACGGCGTTCGGCGAACCCTCCGATAGCGAACTCAGGACGAACACGTCCATCAGCTTGAGAAGCGACGGTACGTCGTCTCGCGCACCAGCGAAGACGACCGCGTCCTCGATCTCGAGCTCCTTTGCCATCTCTGTGAGCATCTGCCTCCTTGGGCCATCGCCGACGACGAGGAAGGCGACATCATCGTGTGCCTTCGCGATTCCAGCCGCCGCCCTGAGGAAGTGCTCGTGCCCCTTCACCGGGCTGAGCTTGGCCACGATTCCCACGACGGTTCTGCCGGCGATCTGAAGCTCGCGGGTGAGTTCCTCTCCCACGCGGGCGTCCGCGATGCGCCTGAGATCAACGCCTG
>DAOVNE010000217.1 GCA_030630395.1 Candidatus Eiseniibacteriota bacterium | reverse complement strand
GCCGTCCCCATGTCCATCCAGATCCTGAGCCCATCAGGCGGTGGCAGCTTCTCGACCATTCCAACGATCTGGCTGTCCGCCCACCAGTATGAGGGCGACATGACTCCGATGCGTGTGAAGACATCCGGGCGCGTCCATCCGAGATAGAGAGATGCGATTCCACCAAGCGACGACCCCATCACGCCGGTGTGCTCCGCGTCCGTGAGCGTTCTGTACTCAGCATCAATGTAAGGCTTGAGCTCGTTGATGATGAAATCAGCATAGACCCGGGCGCCTCCCCCACCTCTGACCGGGTCCGCCGCCGGTGTGTACTCATAGATGCGATCGGGGGTATTGTATATGCCGACGATGATCAGGGGATCAATCAGGCCCTCGTCTATCATGCGAGTCATCGTCTCGTCGACGTTCCACTCGACGCCGATGAAGGCGGTCCCTGCATCGAAGAGGTTCTGGCCATCGTGCATGTACAGAACCGGATACCTCTGCTCCTCATCATCGTGATAGCCCGGAGGGAGCAGCACGACGATCGGTCTCGAGTTGCCGAGCGCCTTCGCCGTGAAATCGAGCAGGAGTTCAACATCTCCCGTCACACTGTGCGTCTCCGGGATCGTCGAGAAATCGCGCCAATTCTCGACGGTTATCGGAATATCCTCGTCGCCGACAACCTCGTGCTCACGATCCGGGATCTCCTCGAAATCCGCCCCCTTCTCCACCATCTCCCAACTGCCTCGCGTGAACTTGTACTTGAGCTTGGTCCCCAGAGGAAGTACAAGAGTGATAGCATAGAGATGGTCGCCGACCTTGCCAAGCTCCACCTTGCCGGGATCCCACGGACCGAGGGCGATGAGATTACCTGAGATGTAGACTCGTGCGTCCTCTGGAGTATACTCCGGGGTATGAACGTGGAAGGTAATCATGGCGGACCTTCCCAGCGCAGGTGACGTAAGCCCCGCGGCCAGAACAAGCGTAACAGCCAGGATCGTGACGGTCCAAGACGGCTTGAGCTTCATGGATCCCTCCTCCAACTGCTGCAATGGCCCCGGCGAACGACATGAGCCGGACCCCAACTACGGAGCTGTATGATGAGCCAGAAGACACCCAGCGAGAGCGGCGTCATCCACCTGCCTCAGCCCACTGAGATCGGTGGTGCGCCTTTCTGGGCGGTCTTGAGCGCAAGACGCTCGACCCGCGACTTCTCGGACAAGCAGATGCCGCTCGCTGTGCTTTCCCAGTTGCTGTGGTCGACGCACGGCATCACCGCCAGAGTCGGGCGGGCAGAGCTTCGAACCGCCCCATCTGCCGGAGCATGCTATCCGATCGAGGTGTACGTCGTGGCCAACAACGTATCCACTCTGAGTCGGGGACTCTATCGCTATGTACCGGGCGACCATTTCCTCATCCTCATGCGAGAGGGTGATGTGGGCGCTGAGATCACGGCTGCGGCGCTCGGGCAACGCATGTGCCGAACGGGATCTGTGACCTTCGTCTGGACCGCAGTCATCCCCAGGACGACGGGTCGTTATGGTGACAGAGGCTATCGCTACATCTATATGGACGCCGGTCACGTCGGCCAGAACATGTATCTCGCAGCCACGGCCCTGAGATACGGCTGTTGCACCATCGGAGCGTTCGATGATGACACAATGAACGCGTCGCTCGGCATCGACGGAGAGGTTGAAACTGCCGTCTACGCTGCTGCCGTGGGTCCGCTCGAGTAGAACCCGACGCGCCCCGGTTTAATCCCCTTGCACCGCCTGCTCCCACGAGAGTAGTCTCGGCGAGAGAGGGGCGCTAACAGGGAGGGTACCTTGTCCAGCGAAGAGTATCCCGGAACGACGGGATGGAAGACCATGACGGTCATCGCCACTGTCGCAGCGCCGCTCTTCGCCGTTCTCTGGCTCGGCATGGCTCTCAGCCTCCAGAGTGTAACGTTGTCTTCTGCGCTCGTGAAGATCATCTTCGCGATGGTCGCCGTCGGCGCCGGGATCCTCGGTACTCGCTGGATCACCGCCTCCGGAGTGATCCTGGGGCTCCAGACACTCACGGCGCTCTTCTGGGTTCTCTTGAGGGTCGGCGTCCGTGGCCCGGGATCGACTCTGCGTACGGTCCTTCTTCTCATCGTCCCGCTTGGCATTTCCTCTGTGCTTCTCATATTCGCCGGAGGCATCAAGGCCGGCACATGGCCGCCCGCACGGTTCAGCAAGACTGTCTGATGGCAGTAGTGGTGGCCTTGAGCTTGTCTGCCACGACCGAGCGCATCGTGTCCCGGTTTCCCTCAGTGACACAGACAACCTCCACATCGTCTCTTGAGCGCACAGCATCGAGGAACGCATTGCTTCGGTCCTGAATCGTGCCCAGGACGGGAGTCGGAGAGTCGAGAGCCCGAATCACCGCATCCCGGAAGCTGTCGGAGCAGAGTTCCATTCGCCCTATCTCGTCCATGATTATCAGACGCGACTTGGCGGTGGCTCGTTCAAGAGCGCGCACACCCACTCTCTCGAGATCCTCCCGGTTCACACCATACTTCCCGATTATGTACGGGCTCCTGAGACCTATGCGCGCCAGGATCCCGCTTCCCCCACGCATATCGACGATATCGAAGCCAATGCGCTGACTGTCGCCTCTTACCTCGGCCGTGTAGAAGCCGCCCACATCGATCCCGAGTTCACCCACAACTGCCCGGATGATGGTCGTCTTCCCGATCCCGGGAGGGCCGGTCAGAAGCAGGTTCTTTCTCACAGGCTCAGTCATCGTTTGCCCGCCTCTGCAAGTACGTCCATGTATAGCTGTTCCGTCGTTTCAACCATGCGATCAATCGTCAGGTTCTCTCTGACGAAGCGGGCTCCGTTCCCCGCAAGTCTGGCGGCAAGATCTCCGTCGGAGAGAAGGCGGACGATGGCCTCGGCGAGCGAGGTCGCGTCCTCCGGCGGCACCAGAAAACCGGTCTCCCCATCCCTGACGAGCTCTCGATTACCGCCCACGTCGGTTGCTACGACGGGCTTTCCGACGGCGAGCGATTCGCGCACGGCGCCGGACAACCCCTCTCCCGCCCTCGGACAGTTCACCGATACATCGAGCGCCGCGAGAATATCAGGGACGTCTGTTCGATAGCCGGCTGCCACCACGCTATCGGACAGACCGAAGCGCGAGATCATGTCACGCATTTTCTCACTGTCTGACCTGTGCCCGACCAGAAGGAAGCGGGCGTCTGGGACATCACTCACGACTCTTCGCGCAGCATCGAGGAAGATATCGTGCCCCTTCCAACCGTGGTAGAAATTGGCGACCTTGCCGACGAGCGGGGCATCCATGGCTATTCCGAATTCCCGGCGAATCCGCGTACCGTCGGAGTCGGGACTGTAGCGGTCTGGATCCGACCCGCTGTAGATGACCTCAATCACCTCCGGCCGAACGCCGAAATCCACGAGAATATCCTTCACGGCCTGTGAGACCGCGGTGATCCGCGTGACGCGACGGCTCGTGTACTTGACGCGACTGCCCCAGTTCTGCTTCGGTTTGAAGGAGACTCGACGCGAGACCAGGAACGGACGGCCTGTGAGCGCTGCTGCGAGTAACCCGAGGGTGTGAGCGTGCGCGCGATGAGCGTGAATGATATCAACACGACGCGTCCAGACCATCCAGACGAGTCTGGCTATGGTGACCGGGTTGAGCTCGGAGCGCATCTCCATGCCTACGACGTCCAGTTGGGCGTCACTCGCGCGTTGTTCAAGGATGCTCTTGGGGGTGCATACGAGAGCCACGCGGTGACCCCGATCCTTCAGCCCCAGAGCAAGCTCCAGCGTCTGCGACATGGCGCCCGTCCACTGAGGG
>DAOVNE010000063.1 GCA_030630395.1 Candidatus Eiseniibacteriota bacterium | reverse complement strand
CAATGATGCGACGAAATCCGCCGAGCGCTTGAGGAGACAGATCGAATCAACGTGCGTCGAGTGGGGCGGGAAGACGCTCTCGATCACGATCAGCCTTGGTGTGGCTTCCTGGCCGGTCGCTCATGCGTCGACGCCGGAGGAGATTGTCGCATGCGCCGATGGTGCGATGTACTATGCGAAGGAGCACGGGCGAAACCAGGTGGCGCTGAACGACGGCGATAGGGTAATGCCGGCGTCGAGTTTGCAGCAGGCGATTAGCGCGCGTCCAGTGTCGTGCGCCCATCCGCAGTCGGACGCTTCCGGGACAACCGATGGGCAGACAGTATCAGTTGGCGAAGAGACAGTGTCGGCTGACGAAGAAACGTAGTCGAGGCTGTGGGTGGCCCCGACTCCGGGGCACAATAGATGTGCACAATGAGAAGGGCCTGCGATGTGGGCCCTTCTCTTCTTTGTGTGCTCTGCGAGTGGCAGCTGCCGGCCGGTGGCGCCGGATCCTGCACCGAGTGTTGAGTCATGGCGTGTTATCACTGTCTACTGTATGGTCTAGTTGACTCAGTTGCCACTGGTGTGAGGTCAATGGAGGTTCGGTCAGGTGAGAACGGTATGCGCGTGGTGCGGCGAGGACCTGGGCTCAATCCCCTCAGGGGTGCGTGACGAACACGTCGTGTCACACGGCCTCTGCAAGACGTGTTCGCATCATCTGCTCGCACAGCAGGGGATGCCACTCGCGGACTATCTGGACGGTCTTGGTCCCCCCGTCCTTGTCGTCGATGGCGAAGGGACGGTCCGAGCGGCGAACCGGCAAGTACAGGAGCTGCTGCAGCGGGATCTGTCTTCCATTAAAGGGAGTAGGGGAGGCGATGTGTTTGGGTGCATCTACGCACACCTTCCAGAAGGATGTGGGCAAACGATGCACTGTAGCGCGTGCACCGTCAGGCGAACCGTGATGGAGACCCACCGCACAGGCCGGAGTCGGACACGGGTGCCAGCTTACATGCGGCAGGGCAAACCAGAGGACGTGCACGAGGTGGAGTTGCTGATCTCGACAGAACTGGTCGGAAGCCATGTGCTGCTCCGAGTGGACTCGCTTGATGGCTGCGACTTCTCGGAGTAGGCGGCGAAGTCAGGCTCGTTAGGTGCACGCCGCGGCTGTTTCACATGGGAGAGACCATGAGCGTTGAGTCCAACAAAGAGATCATCCGCCGCTGGATTGAAGAGGGATGGAACTGCGGTAACCTCGACATTGCAGACGAGTTGTACTCGGTGGACTTCGCCGCAGAACCTATGATGGAGGGAGAAGCACAGCTGCGGGGCATAGAGGCAATCAAGGAACAGGTTCGCGAAATGCGCGTTGCTTTCCCCGATCTTCACTTCACGGTCGAGCATCTGATAGCAGAAGGTGACACTGTCGTGGGCGCGTTTCACATCGAAGGAACCCATCACGGCCAGTTGTGGGGAATGCCGCCTACAGGCAAGCGTGTCAGTTTCAGAGTAATCGACATCTGGCGCTTCCGCGGCGGCAAGATAGCAGAACGCCCACTGGCAGTCGCAGACTTCCTGCGAGCTCTGCAGCAGGTCGGAGTTGTACCTCGGCTCAGGTAGCTGGTACTCCTGACTGCTATCGTGTGTGCGGCACTCGCCGAAGCATGAGAACCGCCGCTTAACCGGCCCGCGTGTCGCGGCGTCTCTCGCCCAGAAGGACGATGTTCCGGAGATCCTCGGGGCCGCGAGCGGCCTGCCAGCGCTTGTCGAAATCGGAGTGCTGCGTGATCTGCGCGACGTGCATGAGCGCGCGCAGGTGGTAGTTCCTCTCATCACGAGAGCCGATCAGCACGAACACAGCATGCACGGGCGGCACGTCGTCAGAGAAGACGATGCCCTGTCGGGAGCGGGCGAGGAGTATGCTGAACACGCCCTCGCCCTCAACCACAATGTGTGGAATGGCCAGCCCGGGGCGAAGTGCCGTGGTCGACTCTGCTTCTCTCTTCCTGAGAAGGTCCAGTACCTCAGAAGCCGCCATCTTGAGCTCGTGGCCGAGAACCTTCGAGATCCGCCCGAAGAATGCATCAACGGGTTCCCCGTGATCCATATCCACAACCGTGCAAGCCTTGACAAGCCTGTCGAAGCGATCCTCCTCAATCTCATCACGCTCCTTGAGGATTCCCCTGAGCTCCGCATCGAGTGAAGATGTGGTCAGTTCGCGAGACGTGATTCTCCGCACGACCTGGATAAGCGCCGAGTCGCGTCTTCCGTGGATGCCGACGTAGGCGACGTACCAGAGAAGGCTGCCGGCGAAGAAGATGCCCGTGATGATCAGCGGCAGAGTTCCCATCTCGAAAACGAGAAAGCCGTACACGACGATGGCAATGATCTGTATCCAGGGATAGAGAGGGGAGCGGAAGGTCGGACGATACCCCTGCATCTTGCTCTCTCGCATCATGATGACAGCCACGTTCACGAGGAGGAAGAGAAGGATCTTCATCGTCGAGGCTGTCTTGATGAGTGTTTCCAGATCGAGAAGGACTATCAGGGCTATCATGAAAGCGCCGGTCACGAAAATGGCCACATGAGGTGTGCCGTGACGTGAGTTCACCCGCCCGAGCACGCTCGGTAGAAGGCCGTCACGGCTCATGGCCATGGGAGTTCTTGATGCGGACAGGATGCCCGCGTTGCCCGTCGTCGTGAAGGCGATGAGGGCAGCGATGGTCATGATGACGAGCCCGACAGGCCCAGAGAAAGCATTGGCTGCCAGAGAGAGCGGAGTACGCGAACCGCTAATCACGCTTGCTGGGAGTGTGCCGACGGTAGTGAAGACAGCTAAGACATAGATGATGGTCACAACGGTGAAGGCGAGGAACATCGCAAGCGGAACGTTGCGCCCCGGGTTCTTGACCTCCTCGGCCACGCCCGTGATCTTGGTGAGGCCACCGTACGACACGAAGACGAGTCCGGCTGTGGCAAAGAGCGAAGTCGGACCGTGCGGCATAAACGGCTCGAAGTTCGCAACATTCACGGACGGAAGACCACGGACGAGGAAATACCCTATCGCTGCGAGCAGTCCGATTACAAGGACCGACTGGAACCGCCCCGCGTGGCGCGCGCCCACAAGATTGATGATCACGAAGATCAAACAGAGACCGGATGCGATGGCCTTGACCTGCCACACGCTGATGTCAGGAAAGAGCAGGATCGCGAAGGAGCCCATGCCGACGAGGGCGAATGCCGACTTCAGTGTCAGCGACAACCACGAGGCCATCCCGCCGATTGTGCCGAACGCGCCACCGAGGCTCCGCTCAATGAAGAAGTAGGCTCCCCCGGCCTTCGGCATCGCCGATGAGAGCTCGGCCTTGCTCAGGAGCGCGGGGATGACGAGGATGCCCGCGAGGAGAAACGCGAGAACAACCGCCGGACCGGCCGCGGCGTAAGCGATTCCGGGCAGCACGAAGAGCCCGGAGCTGATCATCGCACCTGACGCTATGCAGAATGTGTCCAGGAGCGTCAGTTCTCGCTTGAGTCCAATCCCAGGCAATCGATTCTCCCTCGCATGCGGGGCCGGGGAGAGCCCCCGGCCCCGTATCTGGCGTATAGCGGGCCCCTTGTCGAGGCCCAAACTGATGAACCGATCAGGCCAAGCTCTCGAAGATGCTCACCGGGATCCCGTCAGGGTCCGTGAACAAGGCCCACCAGCCGACCGTTGGGATCTCCATCTTCGGAACCAACATACACCCGCCGGCGTCCGCGACCTTCTTGAGCGTCTCATCGATGCTCTCGACGAGATAGTACACGGAGAGGGCAAATCCCGGGGCTTCGTCCGGCTTCTTCATCATTCCGCCGCCCGGCTCCTTGCCCGTATCGATCATCGTGTATCCCGGCATTCCCGACTCGGTGAACTTCCAGTCGAAGATCTTACCGTAGAACGCCTTTGCCTTGTCAACATCGCTGACCATAAGCTCGAAATGACAGAGTTCGTTCGACATCGACCGTGCCTCCGATCCCCATGGTTATCCGTGGCTTGTCGCCCGCTCCAATGGTCTTGTGGAGCCCGATCCAGACACTACACCAGCTGAATCCGGCGCCCCAACCCACTGTCTATGAATCCATCGCCGAAGACCTCCGCGAGAATCTGCGTGCTGGCTTCTCCCGTGCAGTGCGAAGGCGCAAGCTGTTCGACACCCAGCTCCTTGAGCTGTCTCGTGAGTGCGAGGATCTTCCTCCTGCTGCTCTGACCGAGATGCAGGCCTCCTATGACGAGCTTGACCGGAAGATCAAACTGCTTTCCGGCGGCATCAACCAGCTTGCCCAGACCGGGGTGGGCGCATCCCGTGATGAGCGTTGCGGCGCCGTCACCGGCAAGCACCAGTCCCTGCTCCCGGGGGTTCTTCCCCACGATGCCCGTCGTGGCCATGCCGGGGATGATCTCTCCTCCAGAACCAAGGACGGTCGGGATGGCGCCGGCTTCATCGATTGCCACAACGGTTCCTATCGACACGTCCTCAGGGAGAAAGACCTCAATCCTGTGGTTGGCGCGAAGGAAGGCAAAGAGCCCTCCCATGTGATCGTCGTGCGTGTGTGATATGAACACGGCGTCGATCTCTGAGGGGGACACATTCAGAGTGAGCATGTTAGAGAGTAGCGTGTCACCCACGGAGCCGGTGTCGAAGAGTATCGTCTTCGAGTATCCGCGGATAATCGCGGCGAAGCCCCATCCGGACTTGAATCCGCGAGCGAACACGACGTTGTCGAATACAACCTGCGCGTATCTCAAGAACACACACCCCTCTGGAAAGGCCAGGGCGTGTCCAAACGTGCGCCCTCGCCGTGGAAGCGGGGGTCTCTCAGAGGGAGATTCGGAGATTATGATCCGATCGCTATTCTACTGTTGCACGGCGCTGAGTGCAAGCAGGAGTGGGAATGCAAAGCCGCGACCCCCTGGACAGGGGCCGCGGTCGTGTAGCGGCGATTCTATGGGGCGCGGTCTTGTGGCGGCGGTTCAGTCCGGTTCGCCGCCGAGCGACATGAAGAGGAAGGAGTAGTAATCTGCGTACTGCTCCTGCATTCTGCTCATTCTCGCCGCCAGGCCGTGTCCCGCATTGCGCTCGAGCCTCAGGAGGATCGGTCGGTCCGGCGAGGCAAAAGCCTGCAGCTTTGCGGTCATCTTCATGGCGTGAGACGGATGAACCCGCATATCGGACTCCCCGGCGGTGAAGAAGACGGCCGGGTAGGAGGCTTTGTCGTCAACATGGTGATACGGTGAGTACTTGTAGATGTAGTCGAACTCGTCAGGGTTGTCCGGATCTCCGTATTCGGAGGTCCAGATGCGGGCCCCGTAGAATGTGTGGTAGCGGACCATATCAAGAAGCGGGACATCGCAGATCGCGGCGGCTGCCAGTTCCGGCCGCTGAGTGATGAAGGCCCCGACAAGAAGGCCGCCGTTACTCCCACCCCACACAGCGAGATGGTCGCTGTTGGTGTAGCCCTCGCTCGCCAGCCATTCGGCCGCGGCTATGAAATCGTCGAATGTGTTCTGCTTCCTGTCGAGCATCCCGTCCCGGTGCCAGTCCTCACCGTATTCACTGCCACCCCTGAGATTGGGAGTGGCGAAGACCCCTCCACGCTCAAGCCAGAGGAACCGGTTCCGCGTGAACCCCGGTGTTCTTGGAACCGAGAACCCACCGTAGCCGCTCAAGAGGGTGGGATTGGTTCCATCAAGCGTGAGATCTCTCCTGTGGACCAGGAACATGGAGACCCGTGTACCGTCAATCGATTCGTACCACACCTGCTTGGCAATGTACGGAGTCACGTCTATGGGAGCGTCGACACTCATCACCTCCGACACGACTCCTGTCGAGACCGTGTAGCGGAAGACGGTCGGAGGAATGAGGAACGATGTGACATTGAAGTAGGCATCATCCTCGGTGTAGTCGGCGGTCCAGTCGGCCACAGATGAGAGGTTGGGAAGGGGTACGTCAGAGACATAGTCACCGTTCATAGAGAAGATACGCAGCCCCGACTGCGCATTCTCCATGTAGAGAACCATCAGCTTATCGCCTGCGTCTGAGAAGCTCTGGATGGCGTGCTCAGATTCCGGAACGACCGGAGCCCAGCCGGTGGCGTCGGGATCATTGAGGTCGACACGCACAATCCTGCCGTTCGGGGCGTCCAGCGTGGTCAGCATATAGAAGTCAGAGCCGATAGCGAACCCGTACGAGCGGGCATCAAGCCCTTCCACAACGGGGACGAAGCCGCCTCCACGGACCAGATCCTTCACATATATGTCGTTTCGCCCCCCTCCCATGTAGACGTAGATGAAAAGATAACGTCCATCGCGCGACAGTGAGAGTGATGGCCAGGCCGTCATGTCCTTCTCGTAAGCGAAGACCTTGGGGTCGAGTGAGGAGTCATCACCGAGTGTGTGGTGATAAATGGTTCTGTGATAGAAGAGCTCGTCGTCCGGTACTTCGCCCGCCAGGGGGAATCGGGTGTAGTAGAAACCGAGACCGTCAGGCTCCCAACCGATGCTTGCCGCGCGCGTCCCTGATATCTCATCCGCAAGGTGCTCCATCGTGTCCGTGTTGAGAACCCGGAGCGTGCTCAGCTCGCTTCCCCCGACGGATGTTCCGTAGGCGAGAAGCCGTCCATCGAGCGACGGATGCCACCAGTCAAGGTGGACGGGAATCTCGTCTCCCAGGAGATCGGGATCGATGAGTACGCGAGGATCCGCATCCGGACTGTCACGGACATAGAGCACCATCTGTTCGTTCTCGGGGTCTCGCCTCGTGAAGAAGAGCCGGCCGCTTCTTAGCCAGAGCTGTCCTATCGCCGGGATCTCGAACAGCTCTCCCAGGCGCTCGTACATCTCATCGTGGCCGGGAACCTGAGAGAGAAGAGTGTCCGTGCGGGCATTCTGAGCATCGACCCAGTGCTGAACCTCCTCAGATTCGAGGTCCTCCAACCACCGGTAGGGGTCGTGAATCCTGATGCCGTGAACGGTGTCCGTGACATCTACCGAGCGAGTCACAGGCGGAGCCGGAAGTGTCGAAAGCCAAGGCGAAGCTGTGAGTTTGGAGGATGAGGGCGGCGGTGCGTCGGAAGTCTGTGCTGGGGTCAGAGGCGCAAGGACGACGATCGCCACAATGGCCAGCGCCGCCGCGGCGGCTGCCGAGGTGAATCGAGCAGAGGCTATTCTCCTCATGGGTTATGTCCTTCCGAT